>JAUWXS010000039.1 GCA_030616265.1 Dehalococcoidia bacterium | reverse complement strand
ACAGTAGAATCCGCCACCTCCCGGTCGCCGACAACCAGCATATAGGGCACCTTCTCTAATTGCGCCTGCCGAATTTTCATGTTTACCGTCTCCGAGCGGGCGTCAACCACCCCCCGCACCCCCCCCCTTTTAAGCTCGGCCTCCAGCATACGGGCGTATTCCAGATGGCGGTCGGCGATGGGTATCACCACTGCCTGCACGGGCGCCAGCCACACCGGGAAGGCGCCCCCGTAGTGCTCAATGAGAGAAGCCAGGAAGCGCTCCATGCTCCCCAGCACGGTGCGGTGCACCATGGCTACCAGGTGCTCCTGCCCGTCCTCGCCGACATAGTTAACGTCAAAGCGCTGGGGCAGGTTAAAATCGACCTGGATGGTCGGCCCCTGCCACCCCCGCCCCACCACGTCCTCGAACTTGATATCTATCTTGGGCCCGTAAAAGACGCCCTCCCCGGGGTCTATCTCGTAGGCAAGCTTCTGCCGTTCCAGCGCCCGGGCTAAAGTATCGGTCGCCTCTTCCCAAACTTTAGTATCGCCGGCATACTTTTCGGGCCGTGTGGAAAGAAAGACCTGGTAATTGCTGAAGCCGAAGGTATCCGCCATAAACAGGGCTAGGTCCAGCACCCCCGCCACTTCATCTTCCAGCTGGTCGAAGCTACAGAAGATGTGGGCGTCGTCCTGGGTAAAGCCCCTAACTCTAGACAGCCCGTGCAGCACCCCCGAGCGCTCGTAGCGGTAGACCGTGCCCAGCTCGGCGTAACGCAGCGGCAGTTCCCGGTAGCTGCGCTGGCTGGTCTTATATATCAGGATATGCCCCAGGCAATTCATGGGCTTGATTATATACTCCTGCCCTTCAACATCCATCGGGCTGTAGAGGTAATCGCGATAGAACTCCCAGTGGCCGCTGGTCTTCCACAGGTCCAGCTTGCCGATGTGGGGGGTGTATATCAGGTCATAGCCCCGCTTAAAGTGCTCGTCCTTCCAGAAATCCTCGATGACGCGTCGTATCACCGATCCCTTGGGGTGCCAGTGGACTAAGCCCGGCCCCACCTCTTCGTGAATACTAAACAGGTCGAGCTCTTTGCCCAGCTTGCGGTGGTCTCGCTTGGCCGCCTCTTCCAGCTTTTTCAGATAGTCGGCAAGGGCTTCTTCGGTGTCGAAGGCGACGCTGTACACCCGCTGCAACATGGGGTTATGCTCGTCTCCCCGCCAGTAGGCGCCGGCGATACTGACCAGCTTAAAGGCTTTAATCTCACTGGTAGAGCCGACATGGGGCCCCCGGCACAGGTCGACGAATGAGCCCTGCCGATAGACGCTGACTTTTTCATCAGCTATCTCTTCGATTAGCTCCAGCTTGTAGGGCTGGGCGGCGAATAGCGCTTTAGCGTCTTTACGACTCAACTCCTGCTTACTGAAAGGGAGGTCGGCGGCGACTATCTCCTTCATCTTGGCCTCGATGACGGGCAAGTCGTCCGGGGTCAGGGGGCGGGGCAATTCGAAGTCGTAGTAAAAGCCGTCCTGCGTGGCCGGCCCGATGCCGAATTTGGCGTCGGGGAACATGGAAAGCACCGCCTCCGCCAGAACATGAGATGCGGAATGGCGCATTGTCTCCAGTTTTTCACTATCGTTTTTTTGAGGTTTCTTAGCGGGAACCATAGCTGTTTGATTATATCAGCTAGGGGCTCTATGTGCAATTTGGTCGGGTTGAGAGCGTAGTGGATTAGCTATGGAGTGACTTTCCACGCCTTTGCCTGGTAGTTGCGGGGAGGACGAAACTCCTTGAGGCTGTCCAGTTGGCCCAGTCTTTCCAGGCGCTTGTAGATAAGCTCCCAGGCGCAGTCCCTCTCCGGGTCGAGCTCGCACTTGCCCTCCCTGGCGCCGCCGCAGGCACCGTTAAGCAGTCCCTTGGCACAGCGGGTAATCGGGCAGACAGCGCCGGTCAGGGCCAGGACACAATCGCCACAGGAAGAGCAGCTATCAAACATGGTGCCCCCCTCCCGGTCATCGATGCCCACGAAGTGAGAGTTCTGGGCGGGGATGACGGGCAGAGCGGGAAAGAGCTCGGCTACGGTCTGCGGCCCCGCCCCGCAGGCTAAAGAGAGCACCGCGTCTGTATCGTCTACGTAGGGCTTCAGCGCCGAGGTAGTCAACACGGAATCGCACTGCTTGACCACCGAGGTTAGCTTAAACTCAAACTCCTTACCCTTGAGCTTGCTGGCCAGCTCAAGCAGTTGCTTTAAGGTCTCGACCTCCCTTATGCCCCTCGGCGGCTGGGTGCAGCCGTCGCAGCCGGCGATTAATATCTTGCGGTAAGGAGAGACAGAATCCAGAATCTCATCCAGAGGCTTCAGTACGGTTACAATCATTTTGCTTCCCTCTTCGAGCCAATAGCTTCTATTTTCTGGCGGAACTGCCCTATTGCCTCCTCCACCTGTCCCGGGTACCGCGGCGACACCGAAGCGAAGTTCAGCCTCTCGCCCAGGCCTATCTGGTCCAGCTTCTCCTTTATCCTGGCCACCACGTGCTCGGCTTTAGCGCTCACCCCTTCCTGCTTACAGTCATCTTCGGAGCAGGCAACCACCATAATGCCGTCGGCGCCGTTTTGCAGCGCCTCCAGGACATGAACGGCATCGACACGCCCCGCACAGGGCAAGTCTATGGTGCGTATATTAGGACTCATATCCCCGTTCAGCGGCGGATAGACCGCCCACTGGCAGCGGAAGACCAGAATCTTAGGCGGCTTCACCTCGGCCAGCAGCTGGGGAATAAGCTTTGAGATTCGCTCCCTCTCCCAGTTCTCCAGGTCGAGGGCAAAAGACGGACAGAGGGAAACACATAAGCCGCACCCCCGGCAGGCATCCAGGTCGAAGCTTATTCCCTCCACGCTCTCAAGCGTCGGGGCGTCATAGGGGCAGTAGAAGACGCAGTCGCCGCAGGCGATACAGAGGTCTTTATCCACCTTCACCTTCAGGCTGTTCCGCTTCAGGGTTACCGCATCTTTACCATAGCCCAACTGCTCCAGCATTCGGTTGAGGGCCAGGATGCGGCGCCCAGTGAGCGGGCTTCCCCTGTCAAAGCGGCAGTAATCTTCATCGCAGGCAAGGATACAGATTTTCTTCATCCCCGTGGCTATCGCCTGCAAAAGTATCTCCTCGGAGAGGCGACCGACACAGGGGATGGATAGCGGGATAAAATCGCTTACCCCGAACAGCTTGCCCACTTCGCTAAAGTCGGGGGCGCTGCCCTTGCACATAACAACCAGGCTATCGCTCTTATACTGCGGCTTCACCTTCACCAGGTACTTCAGTAGAGAGTCGCAGTCATAGTAGATGGTATCGATAGCCTTGGCCGGACAGGCGGAGTAGCAGATACCACAGACCTGGCACTTCTCTATATCCAGGACCATTTTGTCGCCCTCGGCATCCCTGGTTATGGCATCATAGGGACAAAGGGAGCCGCAGATAGAGCAGCAGCTGCAATAGTCCTCATTGATATTAACGGCTAGTTTGGGCTCGGCGACCGGCTGGGTCAATATAGTCCCCCTCTCTTAAATCCACGCCAAACTGTCTTCACATACCCAAGAATAAAGCCAGGATGGAGAACAAAGAACAAAAACTCGCTGGCTTCAACCAATTTTAGCGTTACTGCCCTAAGCTGTCAATTATTTAACCCCCACCCCAGGTCTTATTTCCCACACCAACCCACCCAACAAGGGTTAGACCCC
The DNA here is from genome assembly GCA_030616265.1 of Dehalococcoidia bacterium. Lineage (GTDB taxonomy): Bacteria > Chloroflexota > Dehalococcoidia > Dehalococcoidales > BS750m-G39 > E44-bin88. The sequence goes on along the minus strand of JAUWXS010000039.1, from coordinate 2,635 downwards.
TGTTAGCCCCTTATTTTTGGGGGTGTTTAAGAGGGGGCTTCGCCCCCTCTTTTTCATTAAAGGGTGGTGGGTGGGAAAAGATAAAATTGGGGTGGGGAAGGAGAGTTAAAAGAGGCTATACCTCTATTGGGTGGGGCATCAGACCTACGCTACCAAGGGGGGATACCGAAGAATCTCAACCCCCTTGACAACCCCTTCCCTCCATGATACACTTGTTTTAAGAACAAATGTTTCAAGGAGACAGTTATGGCTGATATTCCCACCCGAGTGCGCATATTGGACTTCATCCGCCAGTTCCTGGACAGGCGGGGCTACGCCCCTACCGTCAGGGACATTGCCAAGGGCTGTGACATCAGCACACCGTCGGTTGTCCAGCACCACCTCAATAAGCTGGAAGACGAGGGGCACATTCACCGCGACCCGACGGTATTCCGCAGCATCCAGCTTACGGATAGAAAACTGGGGGCTATCTCCCAGGTGCCTCTGCTGGGCACCATCGCCGCCGGTAAACCGATACCGGTGCCTACCGCCGACACCTGGACTTCCGTCCCCGAGGAGACGCTCCAGCTCACCGACGAGGTGACCCGGGGCAAGAAAGGCATCTATGCCCTCAGGGTCAAGGGCTTTTCCATGATTGACGCACTGGTCGGCGATGGTGACATCGTCTTAATACAGCAGATGAGCACCGTGGAAGAAGGCGAGATGGCGGCCGTCTGGCTGCAGGTAGAGCAGGAGGTAACCCTGAAAAAGGTCTACCACGAAGGCGGACGGATTCGTCTACAGCCCGCCAACAAAGAGATGCAGCCCATGTACTACCCGCCCGGCGATGTCGAGATTCAGGGCAAGGTAATCGGCGTATTACGCAAGCTATAGGTCAAGGGGGAAGAGCATTGGCTAAGATTTTGGAGAAACCCGAAGAGCTCAAGGTTACGGTGAATATCCAGGGTATACCCTTAACCCTGGCCAGAGACGGAGACAAACAGCGCGTGACCAAGGTGTACGAAAAATGGCGTGCCGTGGAGGAGTGGTGGGGCAAGGAGATGTCCCGCAACTACTTCAGGGTCAAGACCAACAAGGGTATGGTCTGTGATATCTATCGGGATATGCCCGCGGGAAGCTGGTATCTGAGCCGCATCCACGATTAGACAGCAATAAATTGACAGCCCCGCTGGCGGCTGGTTAAACTGTTTATACCATGACCGATATCCAGGCCGTTAGCCGCCAGCTAGCCGACTCACTCAAAAAATATAGCGCCGACTATATTGAAGCCCGCCTGGAAGAGAGCCAGCGCAGCCATATCACCTACCGGGGCCGGGAGCTGGAATCAGCCGGGCAGTCAACCGCCGTCGGCGGCAACATCCGCGCCCTGGTCAAAGGCGGCTGGGGCTTCGTCAGCTTTAACGACCTTAACGACCTCCCCGATAGAATAGAGCTGGCGGTCAAGCAGGCAGGGCTGGTCGGTAAGGAAGAGAGCCAACTCGCCCCCGTCGAGCCTGTCGTCGACACGGTAGCCAACGGAAAAGACGGCCCCCTGACCGTCCCCCTGGCCGAAAAGAAAAAACTGCTCGACGAATACAACCAGATTATCTGGCGCACCCCCAAACTCCAGACCTCGGTCATCGCCTATGGCGACAGCCACAAAAAGACCATATTTTTAAACTCGGCGGGCAGCTATATCGAGCAGCCGAGAACGGATATCACCCTGCGTATTAGCGCCGTGGCCGCCGATGACGACCAGGTGCAGCAGGCGGGCTTAAGCCTGGGCAGCCGCGGCGACTTCAGCGCCATCCAGAATCTTCACCAACAGGTGGAGGAGACAGCCAGGCACGCCGTAGAATTACTCTCCGCCCCGCAGGTAAAGGGAGGAGAGTATACCGTCGTCTTAGACCCGGTGCTGGCGGGCGTCTTCGTCCACGAAGCCTTCGGCCACCTCTCGGAGGCAGACCATGTCTATGAAAACGAGCGCCTGCGCGAAATCATGGTTTTAGGCAAGAAATTCGGCGGCAGAGAGCTTAACATCGTGGACAGCGCCGCCGTGCCCAACCTGCGCGGCAGCTACAAGTATGACGACGAAGGCGTAGCGGCGACTAAAACCTACCTTATCAAAGAAGGCGAGCTGGTGGGCAGGCTCCACTCCAGGGAGACGGCGGCTAAGATGAACGAGAAGCCCACCGGCAACGCCCGCGCCATCAACTATAGATTCCCGCCCATCGTCCGCATGACCAACACCTATATTGAGCCGGGCTTAACCTCTTTTAACAATATAATCGCCGACATCAAAGAGGGCGTCTATGCCAAAAACTGGTTCGGCGGCACCACCAGCATGGAGATGTTCACCTTCTCCGCTGGCGAAGCCTATATGATACGCAACGGTAAGATAGCCGAGACTTTAAGGCCGGTAGTGCTCACCGGCAATGTCTTCATCACCCTCAATAATATAGATGCCGTCGGCAGCGACCTGGATATGAACCAGGGGGGCGGCTGCGGCAAAGGGGGGCAGATGCCCCTCCCCGTCTCCAACGGCAGCCCCCACATCAGAATCCTTAAGTGTTTGGTGGGAGGTAGTTAGTGGAAAACATCCTGGCTCAAGCCAAAAAAGCCGCCGAGGAAGCCGAGGTCTTTCTCGTGTCCGCCG
>JAUWXS010000157.1 GCA_030616265.1 Dehalococcoidia bacterium | reverse complement strand
AGCAGTTTTTCGTCCATTGAGTGGCCATGCTTCTCGGTGGGGAATTTACCCGCTTTCACCTCTTCGTGGTACTGGGCGACTGCCTTAGAAATAATATCGGTGAGCTTGGCGTACTGCTTGGCGTGCCTGGGGACGAAGTCGGTAAACGAGCCTAAAATATCGTTGATGACCTGAACCTGGCCGTCGCAGTCGGCGCCGGCACCGATGCCGATGGTGGGGATGCTTATCTTGGCGGTGATTATTTTGGCCAGGGGGGCGGGGACGGTCTCCAGCACTAGGGCAAAGGCTCCGGCTTCCTCCAGGGCGCGGGCGTCTTCCAGCATCTTAGCGGCGGCTTCGGGGGTTTTGCCCTGCAGCTTGAAACCGCCGAGCTGGTGTATTGATTGGGGGGTAAGCCCGATGTGGCCCATGACCGGGATGCCGCATTCCACGATGCGCTTTACCTTTTCCGCCACCGTTACCCCACCCTCAAGCTTGACCGCCTGGGCGCCGCCTTCCTGGATGAAGCGGGCGGCGTTATAGAGGGCATCTTCGACGCTGATGTGGTAGGTCATAAAGGGCATATCGCCGATAACCATCGCCTTTTTGGTGCCCCTGACCACCGCCTTGGTGTGGTGGAGCATCTCTTCCATGGTTACCGGGATGGTCGATTCGTAGCCGAGGACGACCATGCCCAGGCTGTCTCCCACCAGGATTAACGGTATTCCCGCCTCGTCAACGAGCTTGGCGGTGGCGTAGTCGTAGGCGGTGAGCATGGTGATTTTCTCTCCCCGCTGCTTCATCTCTTTTATCTGGTTAATGGTTATACGCATCGGTTACCCTCCTAGAAGGGCATGGCTTCGACAATGTGTTTGGTCTTGGTGATGGCATTGTTTTCGTCGACATAGACCAGTCGGGGCAGGAAGTTTTTGACCTCCGCCTCTTCGACATGGCGGTAAGAAAGGATGATGACGGTATCGCCCTTGGAGGCTAACCAGGCGGCGGGGCCCTGGATACCGATTATGCCGCTATCGGTGGGGGCTTCGATGGCGTAGGTGATAAAGCGGGCGCCGTTGTTGGCGTTTAAGACCTGCACCTGCTCGTAGGGCAGGATATCCGCCTCATCCATGAGCCTCTTATCGATGGCGATACTGCCTTCGTACTCGAGGTTAGCCTCGGTGACTCGGGCTCGGTGGATTTTGCTTTTGAGCATTATTCTCATCACACCCTCCAATGATTTATTTAGTGGGCTGTCCCAGTATGGTTTCGAGTTCCTTAGCTCTGGATTGGTCTATTTTGCCCTTAGCCAGGGCAATGGGGACGGTCTGCCGACCAAGCTCACGGTAGGTGGGGAGCAGGTGGGGGGCGGTTTGACTTAGGGCATTGAGGTGTTTGTTGATGGTGCCGATGTCGCCGCGAGCGATTGGCCCGGTGAGGCAGTTGGGGATACCGATGGTTTCAATATTATGCAGCGTTCCGCGGAGCAGGGGGAGCAGCGCCTGGGTGGCCTGGGGTGGGGGAACGCCGTAGGTCTGCCAGAGGTCGCCAGCCATCTTGACCAGGGTTACCAGGTAGTTGCAGGCGATGACCGCCGAGGCGTGATAGAGGACTTTATCGCTTGCCTTGAGCACTACCCAGTTGCCGCCGAGGGCGGTAGCCATCTCCTTGAGCGTGGCCAACAGGGGCTCTTCGGCTTCAAGGGCGAAGGTCGAACCGGGCATGTTATCTATGGCCTGCTTGACGCTGGCGAAGGTCTGGAGGGGGTGAAAAGCACTGACACTGGCTCCCGCTTCTTTGGCTGGCTGCAGAATGTCCACAGAATCAGCCCCGCTGCAGTGGACTACGCTCTGCCCCGAATGCCAGTTGATTTCA
>JAUWXS010000104.1 GCA_030616265.1 Dehalococcoidia bacterium | reverse complement strand
CCGGTACTGCGATACCCTGGGTTACGATAACCCCTTCACCATCTATAAGACCAACAAGGCGCTGGCGGAGAAGGTCGGGCTGCCTATCGAGCAGCATTGCCACGGCGACCTGGGGATGGCGGTGGCTAACTCCCTGGCCGGAGCTAAAGGGACTATAGACGGCGGGCAGGATGCTTATATCAATACCACCATCAACGGCATCGGGGAGAGGGCGGGCAACGCCGACCTGGTCGCGGTAATTCTGGCGGTCACTAAGTCGAAGGATTTCGCTGATAGGTACCAGCTGGACGGCTCGGTTGATCTGTCCAAGGCCTGGAAAATAGCCAAGTTTGCCAGCTATGCCTTTGACGTGCCCAGTCCCATCAACCAGCCCGGTGTCGGCGCTAACGCCTTTGCCCACGAGTCCGGTATACACGCCGACGGCGTGTTGAAGGACCCGGAAAACTACGAGCTATACGGCTACGAGGAGCTGGGGCGGGGCGACCCTGAGCTGGTGGACACGGGCCGAGAAATTATCGCCGGGCAGTACAGCGGGATATCCGGCTTCAGCCATGTGATGGGCCAGATTGAGGTGTCTTTTGCCAATAAAGAAGAGGCTAACGAGATTCTGGAACTGGTCAGATACGCCAATGTTCTGTCGCATAAGCCTCTGGTTGAAGAAGAGTTGCTCTTTATTGCCCGCTACCCCCAGATTGCCAAGAAGCTGTTAACCGTTACCCCCGTGGCGTAGTGACTTTGGATGCAGAGAGTGAGGCTGTTTTTAGCCGACAGCCTCTTTCCATCTATAAGCAGAACGCAGGTCAGTGGAATGCCTAACGAACTACCCGCTATGAGCCTGAAAGCTATCGGCGTTGTCAGCAACGATGTTAAGCAGCCGCTAAGGCACGGCTGGAGAGAGGTCGTCTCCGAAATCACCGTCGATAGCGAGCTGACCGAAGCCCTGGATAGCCTTGACGAGTTCTCCCACATCATTGTCCTCTACTGGATGCACCAGCTCCCCGAGGGCCGGAAACTGCCGCTCAAGGTCCACCCCATGGGCAATCAGGAATTGCCGCTGGTGGGTCGTTTTGCCACCCGCTCGCCGAGCCGCCCCAATCCGGTGGGGCAGGCCACTGTCGAGCTGCTGGGGCGGCGGGGTAATGTCCTTAAAGTTAAGGGGCTCGACGCCATCGACGGCACCCCGGTAATCGATATCAAGCCCTACATAACAGGCTACGATTCAGCTCCCGATGCCAAAGCACCCAAATGGATGTCCAATCACTAAGACAAGCGCTACCCGATATCTACCAACGGCTGCTGGCCCGCTTCGGACCCCAGCACTGGTGGCCGGCGGATGAGCCCTTTGAGGTCATCATCGGCGCTATACTCACCCAGTCCGCCGCCTGGGGCAATGTGGAGAAGGCCATCGCCAACCTGCGGGGGGTGGGGGCATTATCACCGCGGGCACTGCGTAAACTCCCCCGCGCCAGACTTGCCAAGATGGTCTATCCCTGCGGCTACTATAATGCCAAGGCGTTAAAGCTCAAGGCATTTGTCTACTGGCTGGGCAATCACTACGACGATGACCTGGATAGATTATTTGCCCTTGATACCGGTGACCTGCGCCAGCGACTGCTTTCGGTACACGGCGTCGGGCGGGAGACCGCCGATTCGATAATACTCTATGCTGCCGAGAAGCCCATCTTTGTCATCGACGCCTACACCCGGCGCGTCATCAGCCGCCTGGGCTTAGCCCCGGAAAAGGATAGCTACGCCGTCTACCAGGCGTTTTTTATGGATAATCTGCCGCCCGATGCTGAGTTGTTTAATGAATACCACGCCCTGCTCGTCTGCCAGGGCAAAAATGTCTGCCGCCGCCGTCCTCTCTGCCCCGAGTGCTGCCTGAGTGATATTTGCCAGTCCTATGCTAATCTTGACGGCGGGTTAAGCGTTGGTTAAGATGGGGGTGGGGAAAATCATGCCCTATTCCACAGTTATCTACACCAAGAAAGACCATCTGGCTTACCTGACCCTCAACCGCCCCGAAGCCGGTAACAGCGTCAACCTCACGCTAGCTCAGGAGCTAGAAGACGCCTGCCGCCGAGTAAACCAGGACGACGCTATCTATGTCGTTATCCTTAGCGGCGCCGGCGATAAAGCCTTCTGTACTGGCAGCGATTTAGAGAAATCGGGCGCGGTCTATGGCGTCGCTAATGCTGTCGCCAGCATCGAAAAGCCGGTTATCGCCGCTATAAACGGGGACGCTTTGGGGCAGGGCTTGGAATTAGCACTGAGTTGCGACATCAGACTGGCCTCGGACAAGGCAAAACTCGGTTTTCCTGAAGTGGCGGGGGGTCTTATCCCCTCTGACGGCGGCACCCAGAGGCTGGCGCGACTGGTGGGGAGGGGCAAAGCCCTGGAGCTAATCCTCACCGCTGAAGCTATCACCGCTCAAGAGGCGCTTGAAATCGGGCTGGTAAATAAGGTGGTGCCCCGAAAAGAGCTATCTGCCGAAACAGGGGCGCTAGCCAAGGCCATAGCCAGCAAGGGGCCGATTGCCCTGAGGTTTATCAAGGAGGCGGTAAATAAAGGGCTGGATCTGACCCTGGAGCAGGGGCTTCGCCTTGAAGCCGACCTCTATTTTTTGCTCCACACCACCGCCGACAGGACAGAAGGCATCAGTGCCTTTATCAAGAAGCGAACGCCCAAGTTTAAAAACCGATGAGCGATTTTGAGACCATAATCTACGAAAAGAAAAACAGCCTGGCTTATGTTACCCTTAACCGTCCCCATGCCCTGAATGTCTATAACATCAAGATGAGAGACGAGCTTTACCAGGTGCTGGGCGCTATCAAGGATGATGCCGAGGTCAGGGTTGCCCTGTTTCGGGGGGCTGGCGAGAGAGCCTTTTGCGCCGGCGCCGACCTGACCGAGTTTCTCACCGCCCCTTCTCCCATAATCGCCCGCCGGGCGCGCTGGGAGAGGGATGTCTGGGGGCTTTTCTTGAGTATTAACAAGCCGCTGATTGCCGCCCTCCACGGCTATGTCCTGGGCTCGGGGGTGGAGATAGCCCTCTGCTGCGATATCAGGCTGGCTTCGGAAGATGTCCGGTTCGGGCTGCCTGAGCCGGGGCTGGGGATAATACCCGCTGCGGGGGGCAGCCAGACCCTGCCCCGAGTTATCGGCGGGGCTAAGGCGCTGGAGATACTGCTCTCGGG
>JAUWXS010000154.1 GCA_030616265.1 Dehalococcoidia bacterium | reverse complement strand
GGCTGAGTTCCCAAAGCGAGTCTTTGATGTGGGAATCTGCGAGCAGCACGCCGTTACCTTTGCCGCTGGTCTGGCGACACAGGGCTTTAAACCTATCGTAGCCATATATTCTACCTTCCTGCAGCGCGCCTTCGACCAGGTTATTCATGACGTTTGTCTCCAGGACCTGCCCGTTATCTTTGCCATTGACCGCAGTGGCATCGTCGGCGATGACGGCAAGACCCACCAGGGGACCTTTGATATCTCCTATCTAATGTTAATTCCCAACCTGATAATAGCCGCCCCCAAGGACGAGAACGAGCTTCAGCACCTGCTCTACACAGCAGTCAAGACAGACCACCCTATGGCGATACGCTACCCCCGAGGCTCCGGTCTGGGAGTAGAGTTGGACCCGACGCTACACGAGATTGCCATCGGTAAAGGGGAAATATTAAGAGAGGGCGAAGACGCCGCCATACTGGCCATCGGTACTATGGTGGCTCCAGCGCTTGAAGCAGCCGAGCAGCTGGCGGCAAAGGGCATTGAGCTAACAGTGGTTAACGCCCGCTTCGCCAAGCCGCTGGATTCCGAGCTTATAATAGAACTGGCTAGCCGTATTAAGCGCCTGATTACCGTTGAGGAGAACACACTCAGCGGTGGCTTCGGCAATGGTGTCATCGAACTTCTGCAGCAATCAGGCATCAGCGATATTAAGGTAAAAAGCATGGGTACCCCCGACGAGTTCGTGGAGCAGGGCAGCCAGGCTTTGCTCCGAGCCAAGTACGGCCTTGATGCTGAAGGGATAGCCAAACAGGTCCTGAAATTACTTCCCAGCTATCAATACCGGAGATAAAGTTTTGCCGATAAGCGAAAGCCAGTCCGGAAACATCAGGTGCCAGCTTTAAACACCTGATGTTTGTTTTTTAATACAGATAGGGAGAAGGCATGAATAAGCTGACAGTCAGGGATATAGATGTTGCCAGCAAAAGGGTGCTGGTGAGGGCTGATTTTAACGTGCCTCTGAATGGAAATAACGGGGCAATCACTGACGATAGCCGCATCCAGGCCACACTACCCACTATCAAATATCTTACCGACCGAGGGGCCAGAGTTATCCTATGCTCCCATCTGGGCCGCCCCAAGGGGAGAGTGGTGGAAAAACTGCGATTAGCTGTCGTCGCCCAGCGTTTGTCACAGATTTTGGGCCAGAAGGTGGAAGTGGCTAATGACGGTATCGGGCCCGAGGTAGATAAGGCGGTGGCAGCATTAAAGCCGGGCAATGTCCTGCTACTGGAGAATATTCGCTTCCACCCCGAAGAAGAAGCCAACGCTAATTCCTTCGCCCAAACCCTAGCCCGCCTAGCCGATATCTATGTCAATGACGCCTTCGGCGCCAGTCACCGGGCTCATGCCTCCATAGTGGGAGTTGCCCAGTACCTGCCGGCAGTGGCTGGGCTACTGGTGGAGAAGGAAATCAAGGTGCTGGAGGATCTTTTGGCCCACCCCAACCGCCCCTTCGCCAAGCTTGCCGGCGGTGCCAAGGTAAGTGATAAAATACGTGTGCTGGGAAATACCATGGATAAGGTAGACTGTCTCCTGGTTGGCGGGGGTATGGCGGCTACTTTCTTAAAGGCTAAAGGCTACGAAATAGGCTTGTCTCTGGTAGAAAACGACAAGCTGGACTTCGCCGCCAAGCTGATGCGGCAAGCCGCCGAGCAAAAAATGCCCCTGTTGCTGCCCGTCGACGTGGTGGCTGCCGCTGAAGTGAGCGCCGAAGCTAAGGCTAAGGTGGTATCAGTGGGGGAAATACCGCCGCACTGGAGAATCGTAGATATTGGGCCTCAGACCATCAGCCATTTTTCCCAGGAACTACGCCGCTGCCAGACAGTCTTCTGGAACGGACCTATGGGCGTATACGAAATACAGCAATTCGCTCAGGGCACGCAGGCTATGGCCAGGCTCTTAGCCAGCCTTGAGGCGACCACTATTATCGGAGG
>JAUWXS010000086.1 GCA_030616265.1 Dehalococcoidia bacterium | reverse complement strand
CTGAGCAAGCCTCCCGGTGTGTCCAGCTCGATAATACAGGCCAGGGCGTTCTCATCTTCCGCCTTTTCAATGCCCCGCTCAATATAATCAGCCACTACGGGAACAATGGTGCCTTCGACATGGAGGATATGGATTGACTGACTGGCGGCGTTGGTGATAACCGGCAGCAAAGCCCCGACCATTAAAGCCAGGAAGAAGACGAGGCCCAGGGCTCTAAATATAACTCTGCTCATACGCCTCTCAACAATAACAGAATAGACAGCGCCCGCATAATGGGTCGTAAAAGGAATTATATCTTGCTTGCCCTACTATTGTAAACAGTGGGGTGGTTGAATAGCTAGAGTAGTAGTGCTAAAATTTACCAACTATGAAAATCCAGAGGTCTAAAGGCACCCGCGACCTGTCTCCGCAGGATATGGCCAACTTTCGTCTCATTGAGGGCGCTTTCAGGGACTGCTGCCTCAAATGGGGCTACCAAGAGGTCAGGACGCCAACCCTTGAGCACCTGCATCTCTTCACGGCCACGGGTACGCTCACCCCGCGCATGTTAAGCAGGGTGTATTCCTTTCTTGATTGGGACGGGTGGAGCGGGGAGAGGGTGGTCTTGAGACCCGACGGCACCATTCCCGTCGCCCGACTCTATATTGATAGTATGGCCGAAAAGAAGCTGGCCAAGCTCTTTTATATCGCCAATGTCTTTATCTTTGAGGCCACGGGGCAGAAGACCAGGGAGAGGTGGCAGTGCGGGGCGGAGCTTATCGGCGCCAAGCCACCGCTGGCTGATGTCGAACTGGTAATGCTGGCGCTGGAGGTCTTAAGAGAGCTAAAGATTGAGGGCATCGAGTTCAGGCTATCGCATGCCGGCTTGATAAAGGCGCTGCTGGCCAGAATGGATTTGAGCGCCGAGGAACAGACCGGTATGTTCGACCGCATCCTGGACGGGGACATGAAGGCGCTGGCCAAGCTAAAGCTTAAGAGACCCGAACTGGAGAAAACCCTGGCCTCCCTGCTCGAACTGAAGGGGAAACCAGCCGCGTTTTCCAAGGAGCTTAAAGAGCTTTTCGCCGAGGACCTGCCCGAATGCAAGCCTTATCTCGATAACTGCAGCCAGATTGCCGAGTTCCTGGAGGCTCTGGGCTGTGATTACCAGATTGACATCGCCTCGGGCCGGGGCTTTGAATACTATACCGGGGTGATTTTCCAGATTTTCAAGGGCGAGGAGAAGATTGGGGGTGGGGGCAGATACGACGCCCTTATTCCCCTAATGGGAGGCAAGGATATCCCTGCCTCTGGTTTTGCCCTCTACCTCGAACGCCTGATGAACCTGATAAAGCCGGAGGCTCTGGCCAAGCCGAAGCCACCGAGAGTTTTAATCAGAGCTGAGCCGCCAGCGACCAAAGAGGGTTTCAATATCGGCAGACGCCTCCATGAAGCCGGCTACAGGGCTGAATGTTACCTCGGCGTTCAGCAAGATGCCGATTTCGACTGGACGATAGATATTCAGAGCAAGTCGCCGAAATTTATCCTGACCGACCAGGCCAAAAAGCAAGAAGTGGCGGCAAAGACTGCCGACGAGGTTTTAGCCTTATTAAAGGGGTGAGGAAGATAAAATAAAGGAAGTCAAAGAGGGACGAAGTCCCTCTTATATACTTACTTCCCCCTCTCCTTGATAAGAGAGGGGGACACAGGGGGTGAGGTAGATAATAAACAAGCTAAAAATAGCCCTGCCCAAGGGTCGCCTCCTGGGCGAGACCTCCGCCCTGCTCCAGAGGGCGGGGTGGGGACTTGACGGCTACCACGAACAGACGCGCTTTTACTATATTGAGTCGAAAACCTCTCCCCGGCTCTCAGCCAGGGTGTTCCACGAGAAGGATATACCCATCCAGGTTGCCATCGGCAACTACGACCTGGGCATCTGCGGCTCGGACTGGATTGAAGAGCTGCTGGCTAAATACCCCAGCAGCGCCCTGATGAAGGTGAAGAACCTGAAATACGGCGAGGGCGCCCTGTATGCCGCCGCCAGCGCGGCAGCGGGAACAGTCACCGTGGAGGAGTTGCGGGCTAAGCCAAGCGTTATACGAATTGCCAGCGAATACCCCAACCTGGCCGAGTCCTTTGCCATCAACGCGAGGCTGAGGCATTTCAGCGTCTTTCCCCTCTGGGGAGGCGCCGAGGTCTATCCTCCGGAGAGCGCCGACCTGGCGCTGGTCGGCGGCACCGCCGAGGAGCTTTCCTTCTATCAGCTGGTGCCGATAAGCCGTGTCCTCAGCGTCAGCGCTTTCTTAATCGCCAACCGCAATAGCTGGAAAGCCAAAGCGCTGGGCAAGATAGTATCCCCTATCGAAGAGGCGCTCATGCCGGAGAAGGCGGCACGAAAACCCAAAAAAGAAAAATTCCAGCCGCCTAAAATCCAATACCCTGCTGAAGAATTATCTAAAGACGTAGTCCGTTTAGCCCTGCCCGACGGGCACCAGCAAGCGCCCACCCAGCAACTGTTGAATAAGGCGGGCATTCGCCTTGATGATTACCCTTCAGAGAAGGGCAACCGCCGGCCCCACGCCGACATAGACGGTGTCACCGTCAAGGTAATCAGGCCCCAGGACATGCCGCTGCAGGTAGCTAACGACAACTTCGACCTGGCTATTACCGGCCGGGACTGGCTCACCGAGCACCTCTGCCAGTTTCCCTCCAGCCCGGTGAAGGAGCTGCTCAACCTGAAACTGGGCAGGGTCAAGGTGGTGGCGGTGGTGAGTCAGGACCTGGACATAGCCGATATCCGTGATTTGAGTGAATCCGAGCGGGCGCTGCCGCTCAGGGTGGCTTCGGAGTACGTAAATATTGCCGATAAGTACGCCCGAGACAATCGCCTTAGCCGCTATCGGCTGATTCCGACCTGGGGGGCTAGCGAAGCCTTCCTGCCCGAGGATGCCGACCTCTTGATTGAGAATACCGAGACCGGACGTACCCTGGCCCAGCACAACCTCAAGATTATCGACACCCTCTTCGAATCGACAGCCTGCCTCATCGGCAGCGCCAAACGGGTCTCAAACCCGCCCAAGAAGGAGAGGATGGAGTCTATTATCAAAACCCTGCGAGAGGCAGCCGAGGAGATATAAATTGAGAATTATCGAAGGCTTTGAGCCGGCAAAAGCGCTACTGTCACGGCAACCGGGGACTGATTTCACCCCCGACTCCCCCACCCTGAGGAAACGGATAAAAGAGGTATTCGGGACGGAAATGAGCCCGGAGCAGGCGGTGGTGCAGATAATCGACGATGTGCGCAGCGCGGGCGATGCCGCCCTCTTTAGTTACACCCTGAAAATCGACTGGGCGAAGCTCAGCTCACTGGAGGTGAGCCAGAAGCAGATAAAGAACGCCTACGATGAGGTGGACAAGGAGCTGCTCTCAGCCCTTAAACTCGCCGCCGAGCGCATCAGCTCATTCCACCAGAAACAAAAAGACAGCATCTGGAGCCTGGTCGCCAAGAAGGGCTTCGGGCAGGTACGACCTATTGAACGCATCGGCGCCTATGCCCCCGGTGGCACCGCCAGCTACCCGTCAACGGTGCTGATGACGGCTATCCCGGCCCGGATTGCCGGCGTCAAAGAGATTATCCTGGTTACCCCACCCCAGGCCAACGGGACGGTTCCAGCGCCGACACTGGTCGCCGCCGACATCGCTAAGGTCGACCGTGTTTTCTCGGTGGGCGGCGCCCAGGCCATTGCTGCCCTTGCCTTCGGCACCGAGTCCATCCCCAAGGTGGACAAAATCTGCGGGCCGGGCAACATCTTTGTCGTCCTGGCCAAAAAGCTGGTCTACGGCACGGTGGGTATTGACAGCCTGCCGGGGCCAAGTGAGGTGCTGATTATCGCCGACGAGAGCGCCGACCCCGCCTATTGTGCCGCCGACCTTTTAGCACAGGGGGAGCACGACCCCCTAGCTTCAGCCATAT
>JAUWXS010000144.1 GCA_030616265.1 Dehalococcoidia bacterium | reverse complement strand
CTTTTTGTCTCGACTGAGTTTGGTTGCGGTGTTCGTCTGGCAACGGTATTGACCAATGCTCCACTGACAAAGGGCAAACCAGTTACGGAAAGCCAGTGCGGTGATTGTGTTGCCTGTGTCAGGGCTTGTCCTTATGAGGCTATAAGGGGGGCAACCTGGCATCCCGGCATTGAAAGAGACGAATTACTGGATGCATTTCTATGTTATAAGAAGAGAGAGGAATATATTCCAAAGTTAGGTTACAGACATCCCTGTGGATTATGCGTAAAGGCATGTCCGATTGGAAAAGGGAAAGCCTAAATGACTAAACCAGTCCGGGTCCGCTTTGCCCCCAGCCCCACCGGTTACCCCCACGTGGGCAATATCCGCACGGCTTTATTTAATTGGCTCTTCGCCCGCCGCTACGGCGGCAGCTTTATCGTGCGCATCGAGGATACCGATGTTACCCGCAAGGTGGAGGGGGCGGAGAAGGGCATACTGGACGCCCTGCGCTGGCTGGCTCTGGACTGGGATGAAGGCCCCGATGTGGGCGGCGACTACGGTCCCTACTACCAGTCGCAGCGCCTGAAGCTCTACAAGGATGCCGCCGAAAAGCTCATCGCGCAGGGAGATGCCTACTACTGCTACTGTTCCCCGGAGCGCCTTGAGGAGATGCGCGCCGAGCAGGTCAAGCGCAAGCAGCCGCCGGGCTATGACCGCCGCTGCCGCGATTTAACTCCCGAAGAGCGGGCAGAGAAAGAGGCCGAGGGCATTGTGCCCGTGGTGCGCTTTAAAATCCCCCTGGAGGGGCAGACCCGCTTTAAAGACCTGATATACGGCGATGTCGTCTTCGAGAACAGTACTCTCGACGACTTCGTCCTGCTCAAGTCGGACGGCTACCCCACCTACCACCTGGCTAATGTCGTCGACGACCACGCCATGGAAATAAGCCATGTCATCCGCGCCGAAGAATGGATATCGAGCACCCCCCGCCACCTGCTTTTATACCAAGTGCTGGGCTTGGAGCCGCCCCAGTTTATCCACCACCCGATGATACTCGGCCCCGACCGCGCCAAGCTGGGCAAGCGGCACGGCGCCGTCTCCATACTTGACTACCGCGAGCAGGGCTACCTGCCCCAGGCCATGTTCAACTTCCTGGCCCTCATCGGCTGGTCTCTGGACGACAAGACCGAGATAATCCCCCGCCAGGTGCTCGTTGATAACTTCTCCCTGGAGCGAATCGGTAAGACCGGGGCAATATTTAACCGGGAAAAACTGGAATGGATGAACGGCGTCTATATCCGCAGCCTGACCCCCGACGAGTTCTTCGAGGCCGTGCAGCCCTACCTGATGAACGATATCGCTGCGGGAGAGGCGCTAATCGGCAGCGAGGACTATGTCAGGAGAATTTTACCTCTGGTGCAGGAGCGCGCCAAGACCCTGCTCGAAGTCGTTGAACTGACAAAGTTCTTCTTCGTCGACGAGCTTGACTATGATGCCAGCATGCTTGTTGGCAAGAACATGGACGCCCAGTCCACCGTTAATGCACTAAAGGCGGCGCAGCAAAAGCTTAAGCCCATGACAGCCTTCGACGCCGACTCCCTGGAGGCTGTCCTCCGCCCCCTGGCGCCGGAGCTGGGACTCAAGACGGGCCAGCTCTTCAGCGTGCTCAGGGTAGCCGTTACCGGCCAGACCGCCGCCCCGCCCCTCTTCGAGACCATGGCGGTGCTGGGCAGGGAGCGCTCTCTCAAGCGTATTGCCGCCGCGCTATCGAAGCTATGAACAGGCAAGGCTCTGCCTTATCCGACTACCGCGTCCTCGACCTAACCGACGAAAAAGCTTTACTCTGCCCCCGCTTTCTGGCCGATATGGGAGCGGAGGTTATCCGCATAGAGAAGCCGGGTAAAAGCGCTAACTTTCACTGGGAAAACCTGGGCAAGCGTACGATAACCCTTGATATAGAATTAGAGACGGGGCAGAAGCTATTCAGGCGTCTGGTTAACACCGCCGACGTCCTGATGGAAAGCCACCCCCCCGGCTATCTGGAAAAGCTGGGCTTGGGCTACTCCCAACTAAGTGAAATCAACCCCCACCTGGTCATGGCTTCCATCACCGCTTTCGGGCAGGACGGCCCCTACCGCGATTATAAGTCGTGTGACATAGTCGCCAGCGCCCTGGGCGGCCAGATGTATGTCACCGGCGAGCCCGATTCGCCGCCGCTAAAGCCCTTCGGCAACCAGAGCTATTACCTCGCCTCTCTCTTCGCCGCCATCGGCGTCCTGCTGGCGCTGTGGAGCCGCCATACCTCGGGCAAAGGCCAGCATATCGACATCTCCCTG
>JAUWXS010000135.1 GCA_030616265.1 Dehalococcoidia bacterium | reverse complement strand
TGGGCGGAGAGCCCCTGCCCGGAGACGGGTAAAGGGAGCAAGTTTTGCTTTACCCTGCCCAGGAAGAGAAGCAAAGGGAGGTGAGGTGATGAAAGCGGGAACGAACCTGGAGAAGGTCCTGGAGAGCGGGAGGTTTGCCGTTACGGCTGAGGCCGGCCCGCCCAAGGGGACGAGCGCTGCCGTAATGCAGAGGAAGGCCGAGGTGCTGCGCCACTGCTGTGACGCTGCCAATGTGACCGATAACCAGACCGCTATCGTGCGTATGTCCAGCCTGGCTGGCTGCGTGATTATGAGGCAGCAGGGCGTTGACCCGGTGATGCAGATAGTCTGCCGCGACCGCAACCGTATCGCTATTCAGAGCGATGTCCTGGGGGCGGTGGCTCTGGGCATCGGCAATATACTCTGCCTTTCCGGTGACCACCAGATGTTCGGCAACCACCCCACGGCTAAGAATGTCTTTGATATCGATTCCATTCAGCTGATCGGGGCCTTAAAAGCCATGCGGGACGAGAAAAAGTTCCTCTGCGGCGAAGATGTCTTGGGGGAGGTGCCTCTGTTTATCGGGGCGGCGGCCAACCCCTACGCCGACCCCTTTGAGTTCCGGGTGGCCAGGTTGGCCAAGAAGGTGAAGGCGGGCGCCGAGTTTATCCAGACTCAGGCAGTCTATGATATCGCCAAGTTCGCCAAGTGGATGGAGATGGTCGTTGACCGAGGGCTGGACAAGCAGACCCATATCCTGGCGGGGGTGATACCCATCAAGTCGGCGGGCATGGCGCGCTATATGAGGGACTATGTTTCCGGGGTAAGTGTCCCCGATGAGGTGGTTACTAGGATGGAGCAGGCTAAGGACGCCAAGGTGGAGGGGGCGAAAGTAGGCGTTGAGATTATCGAGCAGGTCAAAGAGATACCGGGCATTCACGGCGTCCATATTATGGCGGTAGGCTGGGAAGACATCGTCCCTGCAATCGTAGAGCAGGCTGGATTATTGCCCAGACCTGTATTATAATGGCAAGGAGAGATATGGCTAAGAAGATATTGGTAGTTGACGACGACCCTGATATCCTGGATGCAGTAACCATGATTCTGGAGTCTCAGAACTATAAGGTAGTTACCGCCCAGGATGGGGTGGAGGGTTTGGCTAACCTCAAGGCGGAGAAGCCCGACCTGATGATTTTAGACCTGCTCATGCCCAAGATGGACGGCTGGGCGGTATGTAAGGAGCTACAGGACCCGAGGTGGTCAAAGTACCGCGATATACCCATTTTGATTTTAACCTCGGTGAGAGAGGAAGCCAGCCGCCGCCGCTATGAGCTGGAGACCGGCCTGGCACTGGATGTGGACGACTATGTGGAGAAGCCCTTCAGCCCCGACATCCTGCTGGAGAGGGTGGGGAGGCTCATTAAAAAGAAGGAAAAGCCCTGAATTTAGCCGTAAGTGCCCAAAGGGGTGACCAGCTATGGAAAAGAGAGCTAAAATCCTCCTCGTTGACGACGATTCCGATTTTATTGAGGCGACCAGGACCGTCCTGGAGAGCAAGCCTTATCAGGTAATTGTCGCTGCCAGTGGGGATGAAGGGTTGCGCAAGGCCAGGGAGGAAAAGCCCGATTTAATCCTTCTGGATGTGATAATGCCGGACAAGGACGGCTTTACCGTCGCTGAGCAGCTTAAAAAGGACCCCCAGCTCAGCAAAATACCCACCCTGATGCTAACTGCCTTTGCCACCAAGGGCAGAGAGACCTCTATTCCGGTGAGCCGGGGGTATGCCCTTGAAACCGAGGACTATATTGACAAGCCTGTCAGCCCCCAGGAGCTACTGGCCAGGGTGGAAAAGCACCTGAAGAAGGCTGGCCTCTAGGGAAGGGGATACCCTTGCCTCGTGGGCTCGTAGCTCAGTGGTTAGAGCGGTCGGCTCATAACCGATAGGTCGCAGGTTCGAACCCTGCCGAGCCCACTTATTCGTGTTAGCAAGCAGGGAAGTTGACATAATATACCAACTTCCTTTGTTATTGTCAACTTAGCCTTAACCCCCAAGCGTAAGCCCCCCAAGCGGCGAGCTAAACATAATGTTGGAAGCCCTCTTATTTACCTCGTTATTGTTGAATAACACTTGATTTGAGTAGATGGGCTGTAGCCTTAAACAAACCCTGTATAATCCCAGGTTAACGTCTGCGCTACGTAAGGCCGTTTGAGCCTGTCTACGGGCGCTAAGAAAGCAGACAATAAAATCTCGTGGCTCTCAGGGCTTCAGAAGGATCTCCAGGCTCGCAAAAAGATACGAGAACATGCTGGGTATTTCTGAGAAGCAACAAGTCTTGAGCCACCATATGATGCATTTTAGTGGCGTATGGTAAGGATATGTTATGTTTTGTGGCGCGGTCAAAGTAGCGGATATCATGGCTAAGAAGCAACTTTGGCTGCGATTCAGTTAAGGCCGGTAGGAGTGCTGGAGAGGGAAGCGGTTTTAGCCCTT
>JAUWXS010000064.1 GCA_030616265.1 Dehalococcoidia bacterium | reverse complement strand
CTGTATCTTATCGACCAGCATGCCGCCCACGAGCGTGTCCTTTTTGAAAGGATTGAACGCCAGCGGTCGCAGCGGGATATAGAGGTTCAGGGGCTGCTGGAGCCGATGCCGCTGGAGGTCAGCCCCCGGCAGGAGGCGGAGCTTTGGTCGCACTATCAAGACCTGGCTGAATTCGGCTTTGCCATTGAGCCTTTTGGCGGTAAGACCTTCCTGGTCAGAGCCGTGCCGGTTCTACTTCATGATAAAGACTGGGCGGGAATGCTGCGAGAGCTACTTGATTCCCTGTCCGAAGGGGATAAAAGCAACTGGGCGGAGGCTGTCACCAGCTCAATGGCCTGCCACAGCGCGGTGAGAGCCGGGCAGGCATTAACCGATAGTGAGATGCGGGAGCTGGTGCGGCAGCTGGAGCAGTCAGCCACCCCCCACACCTGTCCCCACGGCCGACCGACTATGATTCACCTCAGCTTTGGGCAGCTGAAGAAAGACTTTGGCCGGACCTGAAGGCTTATAGCCGCTTAAACTCGCTAAAGAGTTCAGAGCAGAGGCTGGCGGGGAGAGAGGGTTGGGGCTTGTTGCCCAGATTGGGGAGCAGCGGCGAGATGGATATATTTCCTTTCTCTATTGCCCAGGCATCTGTCTTCTCGTCTGTGGGCTTATTTATCCACTGGCGGACAAACCAGTAGTACTGGCGTTTGCTCTCGTATCTTTCCTCGACGGTGTCGGTGTGGTTTCGGCTGGCTGGATAGGTGAGCTTTACCCCTCTGATTTTTTCCCGCGGCAGGTTGGGCAGGTTTACATTGAGGCAGGTGTTGGCTGGCATGATCCCCGACTCAAACCTTCTGGCAAGCAGGGCGGCAAATTTAGCGGCATCATCAAAGTAGAGGGTATCCCCCAGAGAAGTTGAGACGGCGATAGAGGGGAGGCCGTGCACGGAGCCCTGGAGGGCAGCCCCCACCGTCCCCGAAATCAGCACATCATCGCCCAGGTTTAAGCCCCGGTTTACGCCCGAAACGACCAGGTCTATCTTGCCTTTGGCCAGTTTGCCCAGAGCCAGGATGACGCAATCGGCTGGCGTGCCCTCAACGGCGTAGCTTTCCACTCCGCTTGCCACCGGCGCGGCTTTTCTTGCCCTCACCGGCTCGTGTAGACTAATTGAGGCACCCATGCCGTGCAGCTCTCTATCCGGGGCTACCACTATTACGTCGGCGATGCTCTTTAGCTCCCCGACCAGCACCTTTAGCCCATCGGCAAATATCCCGTCGTCGTTAGTCGCCAGTATCTTCATGCCAGGCTTCCTTTCTAATCCTAAAGTTTAGCACGGTGGAAGCGATGAGGACAAATTCCTCTCTTCTATCTTCCTTAGACATAGCAACCCACCCCCTGTATCCCCCTCCCTTACAAGGGAGGGGGAGGATTTTTTTATAAAAGAGGGACGAGGTCCCTCTTAAACTCCCTATAATTTATTTTGGGCTTCGCCCTTAAATTCCTGTCCTTGTTAGGGGCAGGTTAAAAAATCTAACCTTGTTGGGGCAAGGGGGTTTATGATAGTATTTAGCTGTAAGATGGAGGTTAACAGTGGAGCCTAAAATCGGTGTCTATATCTGTCATTGCGGCAGTAACATTGCCGGCACGGTTGATATTACAGAGGTCGCCCGCTTTGCCCAGGGTCTGGAAGGAGTAGTCGTCGCCCGTGACTACAAGTTCATGTGCTCCGATCCAGGGCAGGAGCTTATTAAGAAGGATATTAAAGAGCTGGGGCTTAATCGGGTGGTGGTTGCCTCTTGCTCACCGACCATGCACGAGCCGACCTTCCGCCGCGCCTGTCAGGAAGCGGGGCTAAATCCCTATCTCTTTGAGATGGCCAACTTTCGTGAGCACTGCTCCTGGGTAACTGAAGATAAAGAGGCGGCTACCGAGAAAGCCAAGGCGCTGGTCAGCGCCGCCGTGAGGCGGGTCTTCTATCACCAGCCGCTTGAGACCAAAGAAGTCCCGGTCAACCCCAATACCCTGGTGGTGGGTGGGGGCATCGCCGGCATCCAGGCGGCACTGAAGATTGCCGATTCCGAGCACCAGGTCTATCTGGTGGAGAGAACCCCCAGTATTGGGGGGCATATGGCGCAGCTGGATAAGACCTTTCCCACCCTGGACTGCTCGGCCAGCATTCTTACCCCCAAGATGACGCAGGTTGGCTCCCATCCCTATATTGAGCTGCTGACCTACAGCGAAATTGAAGAAGTCTCTGGCTATATCGGCAACTTCAAGGTCAAAATCAGAAAGAAGGCGCGCTACGTAGACGAAGAGCTTTGCACTGGCTGCGGCGTCTGCCAGGAGAAGTGCCCCTGGAAGGCAGACAGCGAGTTTGAAGCCGGGCTGAGCCAGAGAAAGGCTATCTATACCCCATTCCCCCAGGCGGTGCCCAATATCCCGGTCATCGACAAGGAGCACTGTGCCTATTTCTTGAGTGGTAAGTGCCGTGCCTGTGAGAAGTTCTGTGAGGCCAAGGCTATAGATTTTGAGCAGGAAGACGAGCTAATCGAGGTTGAGGTCGGCTCTATAATCCTGGCTACAGGCTTTAACCTTTTCGACCCCACCCCTATCTATGCCTATGGCTACAAGCGCCTGGATAACGTCATCACCAGCCTTGAGTTTGAGCGGATGGTCAATTCTGCCGGCCCCACCGAGGGCGATATCGTGCTTAAAGACGGCTCGGAGCCGAAGAGCATTGCCATTATCCACTGCGTGGGCAGCCGGGACGAGAAGTATCACGAGTACTGCTCACGGGTCTGCTGTATGCACTCCATTAAGTTTGCCCACCTGATAAAGGAGCATACCGATGCCGAGGTCTACGAGTTCTATATCGACATAAGGAGCTTCGGCAAGGGCTATGAAGAGTTCTATAATCGCGTCCTTGAGGAAGGGACGACCTTTATTCGGGGGCGTCCCGGGGAGATAACCAACGTCGCTGAGACCCCTGAAGAAGAAGGTAAGCTCATCGTCCAGTTTGAAGATACTCTGGTGGGCAGGCAGCGCCGCTTACCGGTGGACATGGCGGTTCTCAGTTGCGCCCTGGAGCCGCAGCTGGACGCTGATGCTGTCGCTCGTTTATTTAACATCAGCCGCAGTGCCGACGGCTTTTTACTGGAGAGACACCCCAAGCTGGAGCCGGTCTCTACCATGACCGACGGCATCTTCCTGGCCGGCTGCTGCCAGGGCCCCAAGGACATCCCCGATACCGTGGCTCAAGCGTCAGCGGCGGCGGCTGAGGCTCTGGCTATGATTAGCAAGGGCAGGGTGGAGGTTGAAGCCGCCACGGCGGTGATTGACGAGAGAATTTGCTCCGGCTGCCAGGTCTGCAAGCTGGTCTGCCCCTATAGCGCCATTGACTTTGATGAGGAGAAGGGGGTGTGTCGGGTCAACGAGGCTTTGTGTAAGGCCTGTGGCGCCTGTGTCGCTGCCTGCTTCAGTGATGCCGTGAGCCTTGAGCACTTTACCAACGAGCAGATTGTGGCTCAGATGGAGGGAGCGCTGGTTTAGGGTTTAATACTGTTGGGATAATAACTGTGGTGCCCAGTCATTCTGCCCGCAATCCATAATTAAGCTCAAATTCCTCTACCTAGAGGGCATTTTTGCACTTTCCAAACTTCGGCTTCGGCTAGTTGCCTGTGACAAGCGGTGCTATAATAGTCATTGGCTAGCATCATGATGGAGAATGACTTTTTAAAGCCTGTATTCTCACTCAATCCGATTATTGTGGCACTCTTGATATGGTTTTGGGGCTTTGGCTCTCTGGCGTTGATTGCCATCAAGACAAACTCTTTTGAAAGTGTTCTTTTAAGACACCCTGGCTTTATGGTCGGGGATTTCTTTTTGCTTCCTTTGACGGGGCTATTTATAGCTTATTTTTATCAACATGTTAGTGCTCCAGTGAGCTTGGTCATGTCCAAACTGTGGGTTCTCGGAGGGGTGATTGCTGCTACGATATTGACGGTCGTATCCGTAGTAAGAAACGACTTGATAAATATTTGGTTTGTTCCTCATGGGATTTTCTACTGGTTCATGGCGTATGTGTTAATTACTTTTTTCCCTAGGGGATTGTTACAGTTGACCTTGAGTGGGGTAGACAGGTGGCTGTGGTTCATTTGGTCTGCCGCTTTGCTGACCACATCCTCCCACTTAATACTTCCTATGATTTTTGGCCCTAAAATATTACCCAAACCTTAAGTAGTGTGGAGGACGATGGAAAGGTTTGCTTTAATACTCGCTAGACACAAAATTCTTTATCTGCTCGTAGCTGAAAACAGGCCCATCGCGGCAGACATAGATATCGCCGATATTACACCGCCCGCACTTACCGATGCCGCACTTCATCCGTTTCTCCAGGGTGGTGAGCATCTGCGCTGGCTTAAAGCCCAGCTTTTCCAGCACGGGGAAGGTAAAGCGTATCATAATCGGCGGCCCGCAGACTATAGCCACCGCCTCTTTAGCTGAGGGTGCTACCTCCTCCAGAACCTTGGGCACCAGGCCTACTTTGCCCTTCCAGGCGTCGTCTCCCTTGTCCACGGTGGTGACCATATTTACCGTCTTGTCCTTGTCCCATGCCTCAAGGTCATAGCTGAAGCAAAGATCGGCGGGGCTGCGGGCGCCGTAGACAATATCTATCTTCTTATATTTATTGCGATTGTCGATGACATTCCAGATTAAAGACCTTAATGGGGCCAGGCCGATGCCTCCGCCAACGAAGACCAGGTTCTTGCCCTTTAAGAAATCGAGGGGGAAGCTGTTGCCGTAGGGTCCTCTAAAACCAAGCTCAGCGCCGACGCCTAATCGGTGCAGGGCGTTGGTTAGTCTGCCTACCCGCTGGACAGCTAATTCCAGGTGGCCGGGGCGGGTGGGGCTGGAAGAAATACAGAA
>JAUWXS010000009.1 GCA_030616265.1 Dehalococcoidia bacterium | reverse complement strand
CTCCGGTGAAGCCAGCGAGATACGAATAGCATCAAAATCGTTAACTTCCAGCATTTTCTACCTCTGGCTCAGTTTGACTATCTTTAGCCTCAGCCTTTGCCTTTGATTTGGGGGCTTTGGCTTTTTTCTCGGTAGCCTCAGCCTTTGCCTTTGATTTGGGGGCTTTGGCTTTTTTCTCGGTAGCCTCAGCCTTTGCCTTTGATTTGGGGGCTTTGACCTTTTTCTCGGTAGCCTCAGCCGCTACTTCCGCTTTAGGGGCTTCGGCTTTTTCTTCGGTAGCCTCAGGCTCTGCCTCTGCTTTGGGAGTTTCGGCTTTTTCTTCGGTAGCCTCAGGCTCTACTTCTGCTTTGGGTGCTTCGGCGCTTTCTTCGGTAGCCTCAGTCGCTGCTTCCAGCTTTGGAGCTTCGGCGGTTTCTTCGCCCTCAGCTTCCCCTTCGGCTTCGGCGGCTTCTTTAGCTTCCTCAGCGCTTGCCCTTTCCTCTTCGTTAATCACCTCAATAGCCAGCCCCAGGCTTTGCAGTTCCTTGACCAGAACCTTGAATGATTCGGGCACGCCGGGCTGGAGAATATCCTCGTTCTTAACTATGGCTTCATAGGTCTTGGCTCTACCGGTGACGTCATCCGACTTAATGGTCAGGATTTCCTGAAGGTTATGGGCGGCGCCGTAGGCTTCCAGAGCCCATACCTCCATCTCACCGAAGCGCTGGCCGCCGAATTGAGCCTTACCGCCCAGGGGCTGCTGTGTAATCAGGGAGTAGGGTCCGGTGGAGCGGGCGTGGACCTTATCTTCAACCAGGTGGATTAGCTTCATCATGTAGATGTTGCCCACCGTTACCGGCTGGTCAAAGGGCTGGCCGGTTCGCCCGTCGCGGAGGACAACCTTACCCACGATGGGTGGGGGGAGGTTTCGTTCCGCTTTTACCTTGTCTATAGCCTGCTCTAGCTGCCCTTGGTTAAGGTCTTTGCTTTTTACACCCATGTCTTCAAGCCACAGGCGGAGGCAGACGTCCTTGGCCTCGCCGGGATGGTCGTCGCTGAACACCCTGTCCCCGTCATAGCCGTGACTTGCCAGCCACGCCTTAGCCAGCTCCAGCTGCAGGGTGGGGTGCTCATTAACGGGGTTAAGGTCAACGGCGCCGCTCCTCTGGGCTATCCAGGCTCTGGCCAGAGCATCTTCGATGGCGCCGTCGCTGGCGCCGTCAAAAACGGGGGTAAGCACCCTGAAGCCCAACATCTGGGCGGCCCAGCCCAGGTGGGTTTCCAGGACCTGCCCCAGATTCATTCGCGAGGGGACACCTATAGGGTTGAGGATAATATCTACCGGTGTGCCGTCGGGGAGGAAGGGCATATCTTCCGCCGGCGCTATCAGGGAGATGACCCCCTTATTGCCGTGACGGCCGGCCAGCTTATCCCCTACCGAAATTCTTCGCTTCTGGGCAATCCAGACCCTGACCCACTGGTTGACCCCGGCGGGCAGGTCGTCACCATTCTCGCGGGAGAAGACCTTGACATTAATTACCTTACCCCACTCACCGTGAGGCACCCGGAGGGAGGTGTCTTTTACCTCCCGGGCTTTCTCACCGAAGATAGCCCGGAGCAGTTTCTCCTCCGCCGAGAGCTCGGTTTCTCCCTTGGGGGTAATCTTGCCCACTAATATATCGTTGGGACCGACCTTGGCCCCAATGCGGACAATGCCGGTTTCATCAAGCTCGCGCAGGCTTTCCTCACCGACATTGGGTATATCCCGGGTAATCTCTTCCGGCCCGAGCTTGGTATCGCGGGCTTCTATCTCGTGTTTTTCAATATGAATGGAGGCGAATTTATCCTGCTCCACCAGGCGGTTGCTGATGATAATAGCGTCCTCAAAGTTATAGCCTTCCCAGCTCATAAAGGCACAGGTCACATTTTGCCCCAGAGCCAGTTCCCCGTATTCGGTGGACGAGCTATCGGCCAGGACCTGCCCTGCCTCCACCTGGCTGCCCTTGTTTACTATCGGCTGCTGGCTGACGCAGGTTCCCTGGTTGGTGCGGACAAATTTCATTAACTGGTATACGTCTTTATCGCCGTTGTCGTTGGCGACCACAATCTCGGAGCTGGTAACCGAGGTCACTACCCCGGCGTTTTGGGCAAAGATGACCTGCCCGCTGTACTTGGCCACTTCTATTTCCATGCCGGTAGCCACCACCGGCGCCTCAGGCCGAAGCAGGGGCACCGCCTGGCGCTGCATATTAGAGCCCATCAGGGCGCGGTTGGCGTCGTTATGCTCCAGGAAGGGTATCAGGGCGGTGGCAACACTGACTATCTGCTTGGGTGATACGTCAATGAACTGTATCTTGTCACGGGATTCCAGTAGGTAGCGGTCGCCCAGTCTAGTCTCAATCCTTTCGTCGACAAGCTGGTTCTTTTCGTCAAGGCGGGCGTTAGCCTGAGCGATAATATATTCATCCTCTTTATCGGCGGTCATGTAGATGACCTCGTCAGAGACAAAGGGCACCACCTTTATCTTTCTTGCCGGCAGCTTGACCAGCTTGGCGGCCAGCTTGGCGGTAATGACCATCCTGGCTTTTACTACGGCACTGCCCTTATTGTCAAGCACTGCTTCCCGAGTTGTCCTGCCCACCAGCTCATCAGAGGTATTGTCTATCTCGTTAATAACCTGGCGGTAGGGCGTCTCAATAAAGCCGTACCGGTTAATCCGCCCGTAGGTAGCCAGAGAGCCGATAAGGCCGATGTTAGGTCCCTCAGGTGTCTCAATAGGGCAGATTCGGCCGTAGTGAGAAAAGTGCACGTCTCGGACTTCAAAGCCGGCCCGCTCCCGGGACAGTCCCCCCGGCCCCATCGCCGACAGGCGGCGCTTATGGGTTAACTCGGCTAGGGGGTTGGTCTGGTCCATAAACTGCGATAGCTGTGAGCCGCCGAAGAACTCCCTCACCGCCGCCACCACCGGGCGAATGTTGACCAGGACACTGGGGGAAACGGCGTCGGCGCTGATGATGCTCATTCTCTCCCTGACCACCCGCTGCAGGCGCAGTAATCCGATGCGGAACTGGTTCTGAATCAGCTCGCCGACGGTGCGCACCCGCCGATTGCCCAGGTGGTCGATGTCATCGGGGGTATCGGTGCCGTTATTAATCATAACGATGTGTCTTACTATCTCAACAATATCTTCTTTGGTTAGGGCCCGGGTGCTTTCCGGAATCTCAAGCCGCAGGCGCTTATTGAGCTTATAGCGCCCCACCTCCCCCAGGTCATAGCGCAGGGGGTCAAAGAAGAGGTTCTTGATCAGTTTTCGGGCGTTCTCGATATTGGGCGGGTCGCCGGGGCGCAGCTTTCTATATATATCAAGCAGTGCCTCGGGCTCATCCTTGACCAGGGGCTCGCGCTCCATGGTCGACTTGATAAACTGGTGGTCGGGTGAGTTGTCCTCACCAGCGAATAGCGCCAGCAGCTTGTCTTCACTGCTGTAACCGATGGCCCGCATCAGGGTGGTAATGGGGATCTTGCGTTTGCCGTTTATCTTGGCTGAGATTACATCCCGGTTGCTGGTCTCAAACTCCAGCCAGGCACCGCGGGAGGGGATTAGCTTGGCATGGCAAAGGGCGCGGCCGCTGGTGGCGTCTTCTTCAAGGGTGAAATAGACACCCGGGGAGCGGAGCAACTGGCTTACCGTTACCCGTTCGGCGCCGCTGGTAATAAAGGTGCCCTTGGCTGTCATCAGAGGAATGTCACCGAAAAAGAGGTCCTGCTCCTTGATTTCGCCGGTTTCTTTAACCAGCAGTTGTGTCCTGACGTAGAGGGGGGTGGAGTAGGTCATGTCTTTCTGGCGGCACTCCTGCTCGGTGGCATGGGGCTCACGGAACTCATAGTCGACGAAGCTGAGCGCCAGGCGGTTGCCGGTGAAGTCCTCAATAGGCGATATCTCCTCCAGCGACTGCCTCAGCCCCTTCTCCTGGAACCAGCGGAAGGAATCGGTTTGAACCTTAATTAAATTCGGTACCTCTAA
This sequence comes from Dehalococcoidia bacterium, assembly GCA_030616265.1. Classification (GTDB taxonomy): domain Bacteria; phylum Chloroflexota; class Dehalococcoidia; order Dehalococcoidales; family BS750m-G39; genus E44-bin88. Next base: position 8,472 of record JAUWXS010000009.1, on the reverse strand, counting down.
TATCTGGGGTAGCTTGGCGTAGGATTTCCTGGGGAAATGAGGCACCCTCTGTTCAGTATTTGTTGTCAGCATAAAATCCGTTTTTTGCTCTACTCAACTACTTAAAAAGCGGCTAAAATTTCACACAATGCGGCATTAACCAAAAGTTAGACCTGTGGTTAATGTAGAGGTATAGTAAGGCGAAAATTGGAGAGGCATAATATCAACCTACCATGATACCACTATTTTGAACTTTTGTCAATACCCTTTGGCCCGACTTTGAGAAAAAGGGCTTAATTCCCCCGATTCACGCCTGGAGCGGTATGAGGCAGATGAAGCGGAGCACCTGGCTGCCGGTGTTGATAAAGCAGTGTTGCTCATCAGGGGCGACAAAGATAACGCTGCCTTCGCTGATGGCGGTTTCGCCCTGTTCTCCAACCACCACCCCCTGCCCCGAGAGGATGAATACTTCATGTTCCCAGGGGTGAGAATGGTGGGGGGTGGAGCTACCCGGCTTAACCTCAAAGACCCTCATGCAGAAATTGGGGGCGCCGTCTTGGGCGGTAATAACCTCTCGCTTAAATACCCCGGCTAGTTCTTCGGTGGATGGGGTATCAAGATAGTTGCTTACTTTCATGGCTATGAATCTCCTTACTGGTGGTGGGGAAGGGGGGATTTGAACCCCCACGCCTTGCGGCACATGATCCTAAATCATGCTCGTCTGCCAATTCCGACACTTCCCCGTATAAAAGTTAGTTAATAGTTTAGCATATTGCTTAACACTATTGTAGTTTCTTGACTCCCATTTGTTAGTAGGAATATCATCATACTGCCGAGGTAAAAGATATGTGGAAGAAGTTGACTGAAAAGTGGCAGAAGTTGACCAAAAAAGGGAAAACGTTAGCTATAGTCTTAGCTTCAGCGGTGTTCCTTTTGCTCGTTTTCTCATTTGTGCCTATCATGCGGGTCTCTTACCTGGCTGAAGAGACGTATCAGGCTACGGAGACCTATTATGCCAGAGAAAGCTATACCGTGGAGGAACCTTATACAGTCATGGAGCCCTATACTGATATCGAAACCTACTGTGAGGAGGAGCCCTGCGAGGAATATATTCCAATTGACTATTCAGTAATTGGTGGACAGGGTTACAACTATTATGGTGGTACGGGGTGCGGTATTGAATTATATATCGAGAACACAGACGTAATAGGTGGTACTTTTACCGTGGAATTCCTTCTAATATTAATAGGAGACGTAACCACCACAATAACTGCGTCACAATATATAGAGGCAGGTAGCACGCAAAGGGTCATAGCATTCTACGAACCTGCACCTTTGAAAACCCTGTATTCCTTTACCTATTCCGTTATTGCTCCGAAGAAGCCCAATCCGACATATAGAGAGGAAGAGGTTATTAAGTATCGAGAAGTAACAGAGTATGGGGAGGTTACCAAGTACAGATATGTCCCCGAAGAATTGACTGTATTGAAGACGCGAACCGTAACAAGCTATAAAAGGGTTTCCTTGCTGAGGTATTTAATAAGCTACTAAGCCCTTCTTGTTTGCTATATTTCTACTACCCCCCGGTCGGTGAGCCTGATTTCGGGGATTACGGGTAGCGCCAGAAAAGAGAGGGTGGCAAACGGTGAGGGCAGCTTCGTGCCCAGCTCGGCGGCTGTCCGCTCCAGCCTTTCCAGCTTATTGACCACTGTCTCCAGCGGCTCATCGGAGAGCAGCCCGCCCACGGGCAGCGCCAGGCTGGCCAGGACTTTACCGCCCCCCGTCGCTACCAGCCCGCCCCGCAGGCGTTCAATCTCCTTTATGGCGGCGAATATATCTTCGTCGCTGGCACCGACGGCGATTATATTATGAGAGTCGTGGGCGATGGACGAAGCCAGCGCCCCCCGTTTCAGGCTGAAGCCGCCCACCAACCCCACTCCGATATTGCCCGTGGCTTTGTGCCTCTCCACCACCACCAGCTTCAGGATGTCCCTTTCTGTGTCGGGGATAGAGCTGATTTTCTCCAGCCTCTTTCGGGTTATAATCTGCCCGGGGACGACCTCAATAATCGGCTCGGCTTCCCCCGATGGCGAGAGCTTTAGCCTGTCTATGTTAAAGGGCTTGATGTTTACGGTATCGGTCAAGCCCTTCTCGGCGGATGGTGGGGCGGGGAACAGGGGCTTGCCCTCTTTAGCCACCATCTGCCCCCGGTAGAAGACCAGGTCTATCTGTAATCTGGGCAGGTCGCCGAGGACAATCAGGTCGGCAAAATAGCCGGGGGCTATCGCCCCCAGCCCCTCCCGCCGGAAGTAACTCGCCGTATTGATGGTCGCCAGCTGGATGGCTCGCACCGGGTCGAGCCCGAGGCGGATTGCCTTACGCACCACCGCGTCAATGTCGCCGTCCTTGAGCAGGTCGGCGCAACTGCGGTCATCAACGACAAACATACACCTCGGCCAGGTCTTATCGGTAACCAGGGGCAGCAGGGCTTCCAGGTTTTTCTCTGAGGAGCCTTCCCTGAGCATTATAAACATGCCCTGCCTCAGCTTTTCTTTAGCTTCATCCAGAGAGACAGATTCGTGGTCGGAATAGATGCCGGCGGCGATATAGGCACTTAGAGCCTTGCCGCTAAGGCCCGGGGCATGGCCGTCGATAATCTTGCCCCGGGCAAATGCGATTTTCTTAAGCACCACCTCGTCGCCGCCGATGACGCCGGGGAAGTTCATTACCTCCCCCAGCCCCAGGCAGGGCTTCCATTTTAGAATCCGGCGAATCTCCTCGGGACCAAGGCTTGCCCCCGAGGTCTCAAGGTTGGTCGCCGGCACGCAGGAAGGAGCCATCAGGAAGAGGTTAAAGGGCAGGCGGCGGGCGCGGTTAAGCACGCATTTTATGCCTTCCAGCCCGCATACGTTGGCTATCTCGTGGAGGTCGGTGACCAGGGTGGTGGTGCCGTGGGGCACCACGGCACGGGCGTACTGGCCGATATCCAACATAGAGCTTTCGGGGTGAATGTGCCCGTTAATAAGACCGGGGGCGATATACCTGCCCCCCAAATCCAGAATCCTTTTTGCCTGGTGGTAGTCGCCCACCCCGGCGATTCTATCCCCGCAGATAGCCACATTGCCCGCTTCAATCTCACCGGTGAAAACATTGACTATTTTGGCGTTGCTCAGGAGCAGGTCGGCGGGTAGCTCACCTTTAGCCACCGACATTAGGCGGGCCAGATTTGTCGGCATTAGCCCTCGTCCTCTATGGCGCATATATCGGGGAGGTAACGGAACCTCTCGTCCCAATCAATGCCGTAGCCGACGATAAACTTGTCGGGAACGGTCAACCCCAGGTAGTCGATATTAACCTTAACCTGTGTCCGTGAGGGCTTATCGGTCAGCGAGCAGAGCTTTAGCGAGGCGGGCTTTTTCTTGCCCAGATAATCCAGGAAAAAAGCGGCGGTAAAACCGGTGTCTATAATATCTTCTATGACCAGGACGTGACGCCCCTTAATATCGGACCGAACATCCTGCACCACCTTAATCTTGCCCGCACTTTCCCTCCCTCGCCCGTAGCTGGAAAGCTGGGCGAACTCTATCTCCAGGGGGAGGTTGAGTTGCCGGATAAGGTCGGCCAGGAAGACAAAGGAGCCCTTGAGGACGGCTATCAAGATAGGGTTTTTGCCGAGGTAGTCCCGCCTGATTTCAGCCGCCAGACGGCTGACGGCGGCGGCTATCTGCTCGCTGGTGAAGAGGACGCTGAGTTTAACTTCAGACCTCATAGCTACCTGCGATTATAGCCCTTACTCTCATTCCTGTCTATCAGCGGTTACTGCGGCTTTACAGCCTTTACACTGGGCATAACCACGATGTGGGGCACTCCGGTCAGCGGGTGTACCTCCACCCTCACCGATGCCGCAAAGACCTCGCTTATTCCCGCTTCGGTCAAGACCTGCTTTGGAGTGCCGTCAGCCCAGACTCTGCCCTCTTTAAGCAGGATTAGGCGGTCGAAGTAGAGCGATGCCAGGTTCAGGTCGTGCATGGCAGCAATGACAGTCAACCCCTGCCCTATGTTTAGACCACGCACCAGCTCCAGTATTTCCATCTGGTGGGCGATATCCAGGTGCACGGTAGGCTCGTCAAGCAGCAGCAGCTTGGGTTGCTGAGCCAGCGCCATAGCCAGGATGACCTTTTGCCTTTCCCCGCCGCTCAGCTCATCAAAGCGGCGCTCCGCCAGCTCGCTGATGCCCACCAGCTCTAAGGAGTTATCGACCACCTGCCGGTCGGTTTCGCTTTCATCGGCCAGGGCTCTGAAGAACGGAGTCCTGCCCAGCATCACCACCTCGCTGGTGGTAAAGGCAAAGGGTATATGAAACTGCTGTGGCACCACGGCCACATTGCTGGCGATAAACCTTCGGCTCAAACTGGTTAAGCGCCGTCCGTCAAGCCTGATTTCCCCCCGACCGGGTTTCAGGATACCGCTGGCTAGCTTGATCAGGGTTGTCTTGCCCGAGCCGTTGGGGCCAAGCAGCCCCACCATCTCCCCCGCCTTAACGGAAAGGTTAATATCCTGCAAAACCAGCCCGTCAAAGTAAGAGAAGTCAACCTGGTTGAGCTCTAAGCCAATCATCAGAAAGCGTACTCCTTCCTGGTGCGCCTTAGCAGGTAGAGGAAGAAGGGCGCGCCAATAATAGCCGTAATCACCCCCACCGGAATTTCGGCCGGAGCCATGACGGTGCGGGCTAGAAGATCGGCGATAACAACAAAGGCGCCCCCACCCAGCGCCGCCGCGGGCAGCAGAAAGCGGTGGTCGGGGCCAAAGCTCAACCGCATGGCGTGGGGCACCACCAGTCCGACAAAGCCAATCAAGCCGCTGATGGAAACGGCGGCGGCGGTGAGCAAAGAGCCCAGAGCCAGGATAACTATCTTATCCCTCTCCACATTCACCCCGACATAGGCTGCCCCTTCTTCTCCCAGGGAGAGGGCATTCAGATGAAAGGCAAAGAAGCGGGCGAAGATAATGCCACCGACGACCAGCGGGGCGATAACCGCTAGCTGCCCCCAGCCGGTTACCGAGATATGACCCAGCAGGAAGGAATAGACCGACTGGAGATTTAGCTGCAGGCGGTCACTCATGAATATCAGCAGGGCCATAATGGACGCCATCAGGGCGCTGATCACCACCCCGGCTAAGAGCATACTTATAATAGGCGTCTTGCCCCCCACCCGCGCCAGGTTATAGACTAGGAAAACCGTGCCCAAGGCGCCGCAGAAGGCGGCTATCGGCACCAGCCCGAAGCCGAGAAAAGCCAGGTTTATCGGCAGCAGCATGGCGATGGTAGCCCCTAGGGCGGCACCAGCCGAGGTGCCGATAATATAGGGGTCAGCCATGGGGTTACGCAGCAGCCCCTGGAAGAGCACTCCCGCCGTCGCCAGCGCCATCCCCACCAGTGCCCCGCCTATTACGCGGGGCAGCCTGATCTGGAAGATTATCGTTTCCTCGGCCGCATTCCAGGTTGAGGGGAAATCAAAAATAGCTATCTTGTTGAGCGCCATCTTGAAGATATCGGGCATAGAGATAGCTACGGCGCCGAAGGCACTGGCCAGGAACAAGGCGGCTATCAGGCAAACCCCGAGCAGGGACAAAACCAGGACTAGCTTATTGCGATGTTTCAATTTAATAAACTCAAAATGCTTATTTGATAAAAAAACCCCTCGTCTGCAGGACAAGGGGATTAATCTCAATAATCTGCCCCCCTTTTCCGCGGAGGCGACCAGGATTAGGGGTTGGTGTTCTGACTTATGAGGCTTAAAACCTCAATTACAGCAGGCGGGACTGTGGCGGATTCGCACCGCTCTTGCCTTCCATTTAAGCCCTTGCTCTGGCTCGGGCACCCCTCCAGCCTATTCAATTTTACTAGAGCATAGCAAAAAGGCAGGGCAAAGTCAAACCATTAGCCTTTAGATTCAGCCAGGCTTATCGCTGGCGGCAGAGATTGTTTTACTCAGCTGCCTGGTTATATTCTGCACTTTAATTTTCGGCAGCAGTTCTTCCACATCAGCTCGGCGGGCTAGTTCGGTGCCCGGGGTTAACACGGCGGCCGTCCCCATAGCTACCGCCAGTCGGCAGGCTTTGGTTAACGGCTCTTCACCGGCCAGCTTTAAGCAGAGGCCGGCAATGGTGCAATCGCCGGCGCCGACGGTGCTTTTTACCTTTACCGGGGGCGGCACTGCCTTCAGGACTGTGTCCTTGGTGGCGGCAATAATGCCGTCTTTGCCCCGAGAGATAACGGCTATTTCAACGCCCATTTCGACTATGTCGCGGGCTGCCTTGATGATGGCTTCTTCGTCGGGCAGTTCCCTCCCCAGCAGCCCCTCAGCCTCCCGCACATTAGGTTTAATGAGGTAGGGCTTGGCTTTCACGCCCTCAGCCAGCCATTGGGCATCGGCGTCCAGAACCGTCCTCACCCCAAAGTCTTTAGCTTCCATGGTTATGGTGTAGTAGACATTGCTGGGGATGCCGGGTGGCGCGCTCCCCCCCACCACGATTAAATCCGGATTGGGGCGAATCCGCTGCATTTTTCTCTGGAACCTCTCGAACTCACCCTTGGTAATATGGGGACCGGGGGCATCAATCCTGGTCTGGCGGTTGGTTTTGCTGTCGGTGATGATAAAGTTAGTCCTTGTCTCCCGCTTAATGGGGGTAAAGCTTAAGGGCACCCCTTCCTCATCGAGGAATATTTCCACCTCCCGCCCCACAGCCCCCCCGATGAAGCCGTAGGCTATAGTCCTGCCCCCCATCTCGTGAATAGCCCGCGATACATCTATACCCTTCCCCCCAGCATAGCGGTGCAGCCGGGACCAGCGGTTGGGCCCATCCATCACCAGTCCGTCCACGGTAAGGTGCTGGTCAAGGCTGGGGTTAAGGGTTATGGTGGAAATCAAAGAGTTGTTCATGTCAGTATTCCTGGTACCATCCTTCGGTGGTCTGAGCCAACTCGTGGCTGTCCAGCCCCAGCTTCTTGTACCAGGGCACGGCGTGTTTAGCGGCTATCTCTTTCAGCTTGTTCAGCCTGTCTACTCCCAGCGTGTTGAGAATCTTAGCCCTTTCTTTAGAGTCATCGATGTTCATTGCCTCCTGCCAGATAGCCCGCCCGGCGAGAAAGCCCGAAGCTCCGCCCCGGCAGGCGATTTCCACCTGCTGGCAAAAGACCTCGAAGCTCACTCCGGCGCTCAGGACGACCCAGGGGACCTGCGACGCCTTATCCAGTTTCTGGCAGATGTCGATAAGTTTAGCCTTGTCCTTGTTATAGCGCAGGTCGCTGGGAAACTCGGACTTGAGCATATCTACGGGTAGGGCGGTAACATGCTTTGTGGTCTTGGGCACCATCTGCTCTTTGACCGCGGCAAACTGCGCCGGGTTATTCACCTCCTCGCCCACGGGATAGCTTAAGGGCTCGATAACGAGGGGGAGGTCGTATTTTTTACATTCCAGGGCAATGGTATCAACCATGTCCAGCAGTTTGCCCGCCAGCTCGATTAGGTCGGGGCGATAATAGATCAGGAACTTGACCGCCGAGGCGCCCATTCGCTTAATCTTCTCCACATTCCACCCCTCCTGCAGCTCGGTGGTGCGGTATTCCGAGGCACCCGCGTAGCCCGAGGCTTCCAGGCTGACCAGCAGCCCGGTGCTCTTGGGCAAAGCGCCGTGACTGATGCATTGGGCGGCGCCGAATATGGGGTCAAGCAGAACGGCGCTGGCGTGGGGGGCGAGATGAGTGCAAAGCTCCAGCTTGCGCTGGGCCATATCCTCGTAGCCGGTGCCCCCCTCGATAACATGCCCCCCCTCCATTAGGCGGCTCAGCGAACGGCGGTGGTCCATGGCACATATGTTAAAGATGCCATCGTTATTAGCCAGCTGCTGCAGGCCTCTTAACTTACCAATACTTAGCGTCTTCATATTTCCGTCTGGCTATTATGGAACAAAAAACAGCTTTAATCAAGACTTTGTGCCAAATAGTTTTTATTAACCCCACCCCCTAAGTCTTCTTTCCCACCCGTCCCACCCTTAGAGGTTTCACCCCTAGAATTCTTTTGGGATTACCCCGCCACCCAGGTTGTTCTTCCCGCACCAGCCCACCCAAAAACGTCTTTCAAAAGGGGGCTTCGCCCCCTCTTTAACTCCCCCAAAATATTTGCAGGCTAGCGCCCCTCTGGGGTGTCTAAGAGGGGTGAATACGGGGTCCCCGCAAAAACAAAGTTTTTGTGGGGTAAAAACCCCTCTTTACCTTAAAAGGGTGGTGGGCAGTAATTACCTACGCCAACAAGGGGGAGGGGAAAGAGAAGAAGGCAGGGATAGCTTAAAGTGTTTGTCTTTGCCGCTAGTGGGGGGTATAATTGATTGACATTTTAGTGGAGTCAGAATCTTGCCCTGGTTCTATCATATCGCCAAAGTAGTTGTCAGGATGCTGTTTAGGCTCTTTACCCGCTGGCAGGTCAAGGGCAA
>JAUWXS010000067.1 GCA_030616265.1 Dehalococcoidia bacterium | reverse complement strand
AAGGTAAAAAAAGCCACGGAAAGGACGCATAGGTGGGCGGAGAGGTGTTTCAAAGCCCAAAAGCGCTCCGACCAGGCGCTCTACGCTATCGTGCAGGGCGGTATTTTCCCCGAGCTCAGGCGTCAGTCGGCGCAATACCTTACTTCTTTAGATTTCCCCGGTTATGCCATCGGCGGCTTGAGCATCGGCGAGCCCAAGAAAACAACCCTGGCTATGATTGAAGAGACGGTAGCCTGCCTCCCCGAAAATAAGCCGCGATACCTGATGGGGGTCGGCTCCCCCGAAGACATTATTGAAGCCGTAGCCAGGGGGGTTGATATCTTTGATAGCGCCCTGCCCACCCGTGTCGCCCGCAACGGCGCCCTCTTTAGCTGGGAGGGGAGGAAAAATATAACTAATGCCGCCTACAAAGAGATGGAGCAGCCAATTGTCGCCGACTGTGACTGCTATAGCTGCCGCAATTTTTCGGCGGCCTATCTCCACCACCTCTTTAGCTGCGATGAGATGTTAGCCTACCGGTTAGCCACCATTCACAACCTCAGTTTTATTAGCAAATTGATGGCAAAAATAAGAGGCGCCATCCAGGATGGCACCTTTCTCTCGGTCAGGGATAACTTTTTAGCCAATTATCAGCCGGCTGACGAGCGGATAAGGCTCAATCAGAAGCAGAAGTGGCTTAAACGGCGCAACTTGGACCAGTAGTTTAAATCCCGGCTACCTCTCTTCAGTCACCGGGTCGACCCTCACCCCCTTGGAGATAGCCCAGTCGATTCCAGCCTCAATATCCTTCTCCTCGCCCACAAGCTCCAATTCTATCCAGCCTCTATTCTCGGTGGCGTCGGCGCGGTGGATATTGGTTGCCAGATTGAACTGCTGGCCAAGGGTATAGATAATTGGCTCAGAGCTTATCTCCGGGCGATAGGTAAGCATTACCCGCCGTTTGGCCATTTTACCCCCCTTCTATCAGTAGTCCTGGTTTTTTAGCTATGCGTGCCCTTCTTTAGTCGCAGGCGCTGGCGCAGGAGCAGACTATGATTTTCCCATCGAGGAAGGTCGTCACCTCGCTGGAAGTGATTTCGCCACCTCTACCGTCGCTTACGGTGACGGTGATAAGGTAGTCCCCGTACTCATTAGGCGCCACCCAGGTAACAATAGCACCTTCCCCGCTGATGTTGCCCCTTTCCGCCGACCAAGTATAGGTTAGTTCATCTCCATCCGGGTCGGAAGCCTCACAGGTAATCGTAGCCGTCCCAGCCTTTTTTACCCTCGGACAATCCGTAGTCAGGTTATCAATAACCGGGGGGTTGTTGAGTTCGACCACGGGTATGTCGAGCTGGCTGGTGGCGATATCATCGCCGTCGCTTACTTCGACGGTTACGGTGTAAGCCCCCAGTTCGTCGGGCGCCGTCCAGCTGACGGTAGCGCCCGACCCGGAGATGGTGCCGCCGTCCGCCGACCAGCTGTAGCTCAGCTCATCCTCATTCGGGTCGGAAGCGGTACACTCTATCTGGGCGGTTGCTCCCGGGTATATCTCGCCTTCGGTGGCCAGAACCAGACTGGAGATAATGGGCAACTCGTTAGCTGCACAGCCGCCGCTGATAAGCAGGGCGGCAATAGTGACCAAGATTAGACCGGCTAGCCACTTTGTCTGGCGGGAAACAGGTTTTATCATATAATCCTTTCTCCTTTTCGTTTTCTAAACCATGATTGAAAGCTTAAAAAGGGTGCGGGGTGAAACACTATTATAGTTACGGCAAACAGGATAAGCACAATATCCAGCCCCAGAGCTTGCACTGGGGTCATGGCACCGAAGAGCTCCTCGAATATCCCGAAACAGCCACAGTCGGGGAATTGCTCCATGCCCTGGCTTATTGCCCAGGCATTATTAGCCATAAAGCCGGCCAGGAGCGGCAGGCTCAGGGCAGCGACCAGTCTGGGGAATACGCCGAAGAGCAAAACCGCCCCCAGGACTATCTCGACCCAGGGCAGAACACGGCTGATAAGAGTGGCCACGGTGGGCGTCCAGAAAGAGCCAAGTAAGACATCGGCAAATTCAGCCTGCCCGGGCAGCTTGCCAACGCCCGATATCAGCAGCACCAGCCCCAGCAATATGCAGGGGACAAAGATTACCACTATCCTCTGCCATCTTCTTTTCAACTGCGGCCTTTTCATAAAGCTCCTTGGGCTATCGGCGTTTTCTCTTTTGCCTGGGCCGGCATCGGGCGGATTTTAACACTGCCCCACAGCCCCATTTTATCACCCTTGATGATGATTAATCCATTCAGCCCGTCAATGCCCCGGGCGAACTCAATGCCGCGGGGGATATCATCGGCGCTTTTAATCAGGTTGCCGATAGCGGTGGCGGCGGCATCGGCCAGAGCCGTTGATCGGGAAAGCACTATCACGGCATCAGCTTTCCCGTAGCTCAGGGAGTGCCCCACCGTCCCCGAAGAGGTGCAGATGCCTATCGGCGTATCCTGCCCCCTGATTTCCAGGGCAATCTTGCCGGTTAGGGGCGACTTGCCGGCATAAATCCCGATGAGCCTGTTCTCAAGGCTCTTGAGATAGATATCACCCCCATTTTCTACAATAATCTCCGGTGATGAGCCGAGAAGCTGGCTGCCGACGAACTCGGCGATAGCCCCAGCCACCGAAGCCATAGGGCCAACCCCCACCTTTTTTGCCGCCTCCGCCATCTCGACTACGATGTGCGGGGCGTCATCGCCCACGGCGAGCGGTTCCAGAGAGGTGAGAAACGACGGGTGTCGCTCGATATACCTCTCCAGCAGGTCGCGGTACTTCAATACCAGCCTGCGGGCTTTCCGCTTCAGGTCGGTAGAAGCGCGGATATACAGGTCGGTCTCCTTGACCACTACATTAAAAGAGGTCAGGTCTTTATCTTTAATCCAGTGGCGATAGCTTCTCGGCTGATACATAGGCTAGAAGTGCACCTCCATAGCTCGCGGCGGGCAGGCCTTGATGCACAGCACGCAAGCCACGCATTTTTCATTGTAGAATGCCACCTGCCTGGTCAGGGGATCGAGCTCAAAGGCATCCGAGGGGCAGATGGTGATGCAGGCGCCGCAGTGGGTGCACCTCTCCTCATTGCGCAGCACATCCTGGCTCAGCGATTGTATCTTCACCCCGGTTTCAGTCAGGTACCGGATGCCCTTATCGTACTCCGTCTGTTCCCCGCTCAATTCCAGTACCAGCAGCCCTTCTTCTTCCGGGGTAACCAGAGCCTTGAGGATATTGAACTCAAGGTCATAGTCCTTAATCAGTCGGGAGACTATGGGACGGTCAACCAGCCGCTTGGGGAAGTGCAGTACTATTCTCTTGGAAACAGCCATTTTTCTCTCCTTGCGCTTACTCTTCTATCGGCCGTTCTTTAAGCGGCTTGAAGGTTATTCCCGACTCCACCCCCGGCAGCGGGGCTACCGGTTGGGTGAGCAGGAACTTGCCGTTTATTATCCATTCCTTCAGCGTCTGGGCAATCTCCACCGCCCTGGGGTAGCTGGACAGGGAGGCGGTGGGTATCTCTTTGCCCTTGAGCTTCACCTTGCCGCTCTTCAGTTGACCGTAGCTGACCTCACCCAGGATATCCGCTTTCATGTTGGGGTAGTCACTGGAATAGTCGATAACGGCGGCGAAAATCTCGGCGTCGGTTACCGTAGTGTAGCCAAGAATTTCCTCAGAGAGTATGGGGATGGGCACGCCAACGCCTACGGTCAGGGTGCAGCCGTAACCGAGCATGCTGGTGCCCACCAGCCACCTGGGGCTCATCTGCTTCAGGTCGCCGATAACGCAGAGTGTCCCCGCCCCCCTCTTGGGGGCTCCCTTTTCGGTGCGGGGCACATCGGGGTTGTGCTGGGTGCCCTGCCAGGCGACAAAGCCGCTTCCCCCACCCAGGAATATCCTGGTGCCGATGCCGATGGTCTTGTAATAGGGGTCATTGAGCAACGGCGAAAGCTGCCCGGCACTGCAATAGTTGATATTACCTAGGTTAGCCCGCAGCACTCCCATGTAGGTATAGATGGTCTTATCAGAGATGTTTGCCGCCACGTTATAGTTCTGATAGGCATTCCTGATGTTAAAGAGCACCGCCTCGTTGAGGTCCTTGATGTTAATCCAGGTCTCCAGCTTTTTCCGGGGGTAGCAGTCGGTGCCGTAGGCGGTTGCCTCCAGCTTGATGTCTTTGCCGGCGACCAGTTCCTCGATGACATGCCCGCCCCCGTAGTTGAATTCGCCGGGGTATATCTTGTTTCTGGGGTCGTCATCGGGCAGGGCAGTGACGCCGATAAGCAGGTCTACCGCCGCCAGCCCGGTATAAGCCGGCACATCGTTAAGTAGGACTTTGCCGCCGCCGAGCTTGATTTTGGGCTTGGAGTGGCCGATGTTAAAGTAGGCGCCGGAAGAGCACATCGGGCCGAAGGTGCCCGTAGTGACCACGTCTACCTCTTCAGCCGCCTTCTTGGTGCCCTTCTCGCGGGCGATATCGATTACCTCCTCGGCGGTAACGACCACTGCTTTGCCCTGTTTGATTTTTTCGTTTATTTCGTCAATGGTTTTAGCCATACTGTACCTCACTAAATATTAATATTTACGCTTTGAGCTGTCAAACTATGGCTTGGCGCATAAAACAAAAAGCCCAAGAAGTCTAATTCCTGGGCCTGGTTAGCTCTGTTGTCAGTTGGGG
>JAUWXS010000139.1 GCA_030616265.1 Dehalococcoidia bacterium | reverse complement strand
GATAGCCAGTTTTTCCGGTTTGGACTCGGCTCTGGGGCAGGTGTCGCACAGGGCCTTATTGGGCGCCAGAACGGCCCCCTTCTCCGGTAACTCCCCTTTAAGAATGGCCGTTACCGCCGCCATTATTAAATCGGGGGGCGGCGGACAGCCAGGGAGGTAATAATCAACGTCAATGGTCTGGTCCAGTGTCTGTACCGTGTTGTAGAACTCGGGGAGGGTAAGCTCGCCCTCCTTAACCTTGGTCTTCTGTTGGGGGAAGATGCCCTTGGGGTTATCTACGGTGGGGACTTCTTTATACACCCGGTTGAAAATAGACTCCCGGTCGTAGAAGTTCCCCAGCCCCGGAATCCCACCCAGGTGGGCGCAGGCGCCAAAGGCAACCACCAGACCGGATTTCTTCCTCAGCAGCTTCACCATCTCCTCCTGCTCCCCCAGCCTCACCGCGCCGTTGATGAAGCTCACCGCTATTTCGCCGTCTTTCATGGCTTCGATATCCTTGCGCTTGAAGTCCAGCGCCACCGGCCAGAGGACGATATCCACCGCATCGGCCACCGTCAATAAATCTTCGTTGAGGTCAACCACCGTCTCCTCACAGCCGCCGCAGGAAGCGCACCAGTAAAAAGCGACCTTCGGTTTTGCCATCTTTCCCCCTTTCCGCAGAGATTATAGCTAGATATGGCTAAGATTGCAAATTTTCTACCTAGGTAACTACCCGCAAGGCATTAACAGGAATTATACTTGAAGCCGCCGCCTAAGTAAACCCTTTTACCCCGACTCAGGCTCAATAGACCTTGATTCGCCGCAGCTTCAGTATCAGGAAGACCTCTTTGCCCACGGCTAAATCCATATCCTCAAATATATGATGGGGCACCTCCGCCAGCAGCTTATGCTCGCCCACCCTGACCTCAAGCCTGACGGCGTCGCCGAGAAGCCTGATGCTGGTGACCACCCCCTCAAATCGGTTCACCGCCGGTCCCGGGGGCATAGTTTCAGAGACATATATATCCCGGGGAAACAGGGCGATGCGCCTGACGGCATTGCCATCGTCGGGGAGAATTATTCTCATCCCGCCGCAATTAGCCTCCATAACTCCCTGCCCCAGGCTGCGGTAGCTGTCGCAGTGCAGGATGCTGGGGGCGCCGATAAAATCGGAGACGGCTTCGTTTACCGGATAGAAAAAGACCTCTTCCGGCTGACCCACCTGCTGCAGCCGCCCGTCCTGGATTATAGCTATTCGGTCCGCCATCTCCTCCGCCTCCGCCAGGTCGTGAGTTACGTATATGGCGGTGATACCCAGTTTCTTCTGGAGCTGCTTCAGCTCGGTCCTCAGGTATTTGGCGGTCTGGGTATCAAGGCTGCTCAGGGGCTCGTCGAGGAGTAAAACCTTGGGCGAAAGAGCCAGCGCCCGCGCCAGAGCCACCCGCTGCTTTTCCCCGCCGCTCAGGTGCTTGGGGTAGCGGGTAGCAAGATGGCTTATCTTCATTAGATGCAGCAGCTCATCCACCCTCTCCTGCAGCCTGTCCTGGGGCTGCTTCTGGGCTTTCAGGCCGTAGGCAATGTTGGCCGACACATCAAGGTGGGGGAATAATAACAGGTCCTGGAAGAGGTAGCCCACCCCCCGCTTGCTGGCGGGCAGCTTATCCACCGGCTGGCTATCAAAGAGCACCGAGCCGTCATAATCGGTAAGCCCGGCGATAATATTAAGCAGGGTTGTTTTGCCGGCGCCGTTCGGCCCCAGCAACACCAGCAACTCCCTGTCTATAATCTCCAGGTCTACATTCCGGCAGATATATTTACATATGTTTTCCAGCTTTATTGAGGGCAAGTTACCTCCACTTGGTGGTCATTCTGGCTTCAAGGTACTCAAAGAACTTCTCGAAGGAAAGGCACATCACGGCTAATACTATCAAACAGACGATTATAATGTCCATGCGAATCAGGCTCTCCGCCTTCATCATCAGGGCGCCGATGCCGGTGGGAATAGCCACCATCTCGGCGGCGATTATCACCCGCCAGGCCATCCCCGCCTCCAGCCTGAGCCCGGTAAATATGTTGGGCAGGGCTAAGGGCATAACCACCGTAGTCAGAATCTTGATATCGGATGCCCCCAGCGTCCTGGCCACCCGGATATAATCTTTATCCACGTTCCTGATGCCGGTGACGGTGTTATAGAGGACGGGGAAGAAGGAGCAGATAAAGATTATGGTGATGGGCAACATCTCGTTTATGCCTATCCACAGCATGAGCAGGGGCAGCCAGCCCAGGGCGGGTATAGGGTAGAGCAGGCTGACGATGGGGTGCAGCGCCTTGTTCAGGTTTTCCGTCCAGCCCATGGCCGTGCCCACGACCAGGCCAGCGATAGAGCCAGCACAGAAGCCGATGAGCACCCGTGTCAGGCTGGCGAA
>JAUWXS010000110.1 GCA_030616265.1 Dehalococcoidia bacterium | reverse complement strand
TCCGCGTCTTTATCGGGGATTATCCCCTGCCTGGCCAGCATGCGGGCGTGGGCGATGCTGCCGGCGATGTCGTAGGGATAGAGACGCCAGTCGAAGGGAATAGAGGTGGTGTATTCGTCTACCAGTTTATCCGCCTTTTTCTTAAAGCGACCCCTTATATGGCTCATATCAGCCTTCCTTTTTCTTTTTGCCCTGCACCCGTGCCTGTATGCGGGCGGGCAGCCCCCAGAGATGGATAAAGCCGGCGGCGGCGCTCTGGTCGAAAGTGTCTCCCTTATCGTAGGTAGCCAGGTCGTGGCGGTACAGCGAGTAGGGGGACTTTCGCCCCACCACCGCGCAGCTTCCCTTAAATAATTTAACCCTGACCGTGCCGCTGACAAAGCGCTGGGATGATTCTATGTAAGCCGTCAGGTCTTCCCTGAAGGCGGTGAACCAGAGGCCGTTATAGACCAGGTCGGCGTACTCAGCGGACACCAGCTCCTTGAAGCGCAGTTGTTCTTTAGATAGTGTTAGCGACTCCAGAGCGCGGTGCGCCTGAATCAATACCTGGGCGGCCGGGGTTTCGTAGACCTCCCGCGACTTGATGCCGACCACCCTGTCTTCGATATGGTCGACCTTGCCAATGCCGTGCTTCCCGGCCAGTTCGTTTATGTGCTGGACGAGGGCGATGCCCTCCATCTTGCGCCCGTTAACCGTTACCGGTATGCCTTTTTCGAAGCCGATTTCAACATATTCGGGTTTACCGGGGGTCTTTTCTATGGGTTTGACCCAGATAAAGGCGTCTTCGGGGGGCTCGGCCCAGGGGTCTTCCATGACCCCGCACTCGATGCTGCGCCCCCAGAGGTTCTGGTCTATGGAGTAGGGGCTTTCCGCCGTAACCGGCAGAGGTATGCCGTGGCGCTTGGCGTAGTCGATGGTCTGGTCGCGGGTCATCTCCCAGTCACGGGCGGGGGCTAAAATCTTAAGCTCAGGAGCCAGGCCAGCCACGCTGACATCGAACCTGACCTGGTCGTTGCCCTTGCCCGTGCAGCCGTGGGCGACTGATTTCGCCCCCTCTTTGAGGGCGGTTTCCACCAGCAGCTTAGCCATCAGCGGGCGTGCCAGCGCCGTCGCCAGCGGATACTGCCCCTGATACATCGCGTTTGCCTTGAGGGCGGGGAAGACGAAATCGCTGATAAAAGCCTTCTTGGCGTCAGCGACCACCGCCTTGACCGCGCCCAGTTTCAATGCCTTTTCCCGAATTGCCGGGAAGTCGGGCTCGTTGCCGACATCGACGCTGAAGGCGATAACATCCAGGTTGTACTTTTCCTGCAGCCACTTGATGGCTACCGAGGTATCCACGCCGCCGCTGTAAGCGAGCACTACTTTTTCAGCCACACCTCACCTCCCTAAAGCTATTTAGCCGACAAGACGCTGTCCAGAATGCCCAGCGCCTCATCGACCTCCCCGTTGCCGATGATGAGGGGAGGCATAAAGCGAATGGCATTGGGTTTTAGCTGGTTGACCAGTAAGCCCCCCTCAAGGCAGGCTGTCACCAACGACGGGGCGATGTCACTCTTAAACTCCATCGCCACCAGCAGCCCACGCCCCCGCACCTCGGTGATGAAGGGGAATTTCGGCTTCAGTTTTTCTAAGCCCTGGCTAAGATACTGGCCCACCGTCTTTACCTTGCCGGAGATATCGTTATCGATAATGAATTTTAGCGTGGCGTAGCCAGCGGCGCAGGCTAGGGGATTGCCGCCGAAGGTAGAGCCGTGCTCTCCTGGGGCGAAGACCGCCGCCTTTTTCTTGGCCAAAATCGCCCCGATAGCCACGCCGCTGCCTAGACCCTTAGCTAGGGTCATTATATCAGGTTCAACACCATATTGCTCGTAGGCAAAGAGCGTCCCCATCCGGCCTATGCCGGTCTGAATCTCGTCCAGGATGAGCAAAATGCCCTTCTGGTCGCACCATGCCCTTACCTCCGCCAGGTAGCTGTCATCGGGCAGGTTGACCCCGCCTTCCCCCTGCACCGGTTCAATCATGACGGCGCAGGTACGCTTGGTGGTGGCCGACTTTATGGCGCCGATGCTGTTATACTTCACATTGACAAAGCCGGTGGGGAGGGGAGGAAAGGACTTCTGGAATTTTTCCTGACCGGTAGCCGCCACCATAGCCAGGGTGCGGCCGTGAAAGGAGCCGAGGGTGGTAATAATCTCGTAGGCTCCGTCTAAATTGAGCTGCCCGTAGCGACGGGCCAGCTTTATGGCCGCTTCGTTAGCCTCGGCGCCGCTATTGCCGAAGAAGACCTTGTCCAGGCAGCTATTCTCGACCAGGAGCCGGGCTAAGCGAATCTGAGGAACGGTATAGAACTGGTTGGAGGTATGAATGAGCAGCTGCGCCTGCTCGGTGATGGCCTTGGTCACCACCGGGTGGCAGTGTCCCAGGCTATTGACCGCCCAGCCGCCGACGAAGTCGAGGTATTCTTTGCCGGCTTCATCCCAGACGCGCGCCCCTTTTCCCCTGACGATGGTCAGGGGCAGGCGTTCGACAACATTCATGAAGTACTCGTGCTCTAACTCCGGCCAGTCAGTCATTTTAGTCTCCTATTTTGGTGAGGGTTTTAGTCTACCTCATCGTTCGATATATGCCTAACAACCCTCCCCCTTAATCCCCTTCCCTTACAAGGGAGGGGGAGGGTTTTTCTAAAGAGGGGCTTCGCCCCTCTTTAACTCCCTATCTTTCATCCCCTTCCCCTTAAGGGCAGCGGGTGGGAAAAGATATAAAACGGGGGGAGGGAGCGCTTCTCTTAAATTCTCCATTATTTACTTTTTAATGGTGGTGCCGCCGCTTTTGCCCTTAATTTCGTTGAGCAGGGCGTGCGGCTGCCGGCCATCTATGATAATACAGGCCGATGAAGTGCCCGACAATGCCCTCAGGCAGGCTTTAATCTTGGGAATCATGCCCCCAGAGGCGGTGCCCGAAGCCATCAGAGCCTCGGCTTCACCGGTTGACAGGCGGGGTAGTAAATTGCCCGACTGGTCACAGATGCCGACCACATCGGTGAGGAAGATGAGCTTTTCGGCACCGATGGCAGCGGCAACCTCACCGGCGACGACATCGGCGTTAATGTTAAGCACCCCGGGCGCTTTCGGCGTCTTATC
>JAUWXS010000033.1 GCA_030616265.1 Dehalococcoidia bacterium | reverse complement strand
GGGGTATGGACGATAACAAAGACATTCACGGCGACGGGAGCGGTTACTGTCCAGATGACCGGTCTACAGTGGCTTGTTACACTACAGAGCGACAACAACCTTATGGCGGCAAACAATTTTACTTCAGTTACGCTTGCCACTGATGACTCGCTGACCATAACCTGGACGATAACGCTCTCCTAAATCAAGGAGTAAGTTGGCGGAAGAGAACGCCGCGGGTTAATCGAAACTTAACATACGGTAATATGAAGGTCTTCTTTTGAAGCTCCCCGGTGTCTACGTAAGAACAAGCACAAAGCAGGGGACGAGACTACTGCACATTCTGGCTTAATGTTGACTCTAAGCATGAGGTAATGTTTAACCGCCCTTCCAAAATCCAGGTTTAAGGCTAATCTTCTTCTGCTTGGTCCGGGGGTATAATTTCGTCAGGGGTAATAGCCTCGTCATCAGGAGTATCTTGGTCAGACGGTATAATCTGGTGGGGAGCTACATCTACTACAGGTAGTTCATCGGTGAAGTGAGGCTTCGGGGGTGTGGTTTTCTGCTTGGCACTGTAAGACAGTTCTTCGGTGACAGTATCCTCTAGAGTATAGCCTTTAGTTGTGGTAACATGATGATTGCCACTATGCCCCTGGGGTAGAGAGCAGGCGGAGACTTCCCATTCTTTGTAAATATCCCGTGCCCAGATTGTCTTGATGGAAATACCTTTGGTGCCCGTCTTTTTGTCAGGTGGTACGACCTCTTCCTCAGTCTTATGCCATTTACCCACTACCGTCCGCAGCAGCTTTTTCGAAGTGTGGCCACAGACTGCCGCTTCTTTGGCTGGGGCTACTCCTGGTGCCGCCGTTATGAGCTTTGCCTCAGGAAACCCTTCACCTTCCGAGGTGCCGACTTCATCTTCATATTTCTGAAGGAGCTGCTTGAATTGATCCACTAGTTGCTCCTTGGTGGTTCCGGGGCCTAGTTTTCCATCTATAAGCACGATGGTCGGCGGGGCGGGCGCCGCCACTGGCTTGGGCTTCGGCGGACGCAAGCGACGGTAGATTATAATAGCGGCCACGATTAAGGCAAGGACAAACAGGGAAATATATACCACCGGCATAGTGTAGTTAGAGCTCCAGCTTACCGTGACTGTCCTGGGGGCATTCATGACCTCGCTGCCGGTGGCGCTGGCCGGCTCCAGCTTGCCCCCTAAGAAACCGAACAGGCCCGACATGGAAGCCTCGGGCGGGTCAACGCCCCAGTCGGCGGCAGTCCCAGCCTTATACCAACCACCGCCATCCACTTCGCCCTCGGCGGAGGTCACCGTCAGCAGGTAATAGGTGTCATAGGTGGCGGTTGCCCTTCCCGGCGCAGTAACCCTCCAGTCCAGGTCTTCGTTGACATCCTCATCGCCATCAGGCAATAACCAGTAGGCAAAGCGGTACTGGGTGTCGGTTGACTCATCAATCTGGACCGGAGCGGTGGCTTCTATGAATTCACCTACCTCAAACCAGTCGGCGCCGGTCAGGGTTGTTATCTGAGCCGGGTTGGTCGAGAGGTCGATATAATACTCGGTGGTATAGCTAAAAGTGGCATCGGGATTATCCTCGTCAACCACTATTTCGTCTTCATCGGCGATATACCTGACATCGGAACGGGCCGGGCTGGAGACCATGGCGTCAACGGTTATAATCGGTTCGTCGTCCACGGCAAAGCTCCGGGTGAGTGTCTCCCCACCCTCCAGTGTTGCCACCGGTATGCCATCCACATAGATACTGGTCTCGCCAGCAGATAGAGTGACGCTCACCATAATCACCGATTGATAGTAGCCCGCTTCAACAACGAGGCTGAAGGAACGCTGAGCGGTGAGGGGTGTAGTAGAACTATCGGTGACCTGGATGGTGAAAACATAAGTGCCGGCAGAACCGTTAGGCGGGGTGCCCAGAATGATGCCGTTGGTAGCATCCAGGGTTAAACCCGAGGGCAACGCACCGCTAACCAGGCTGAAGGTATAGGGGGAGTTACCGCCGCTGACAATGATATATTGTGTATAACTGGTGCCTTCCGAGGCACCGAGCAGGGTGGTGGTGGTGAAGGTTATCGGCACCTCGGCTATAGTTATGGAGAAGCCTTGTTGGGGCGAGGGCCCGGTGGCATCAGTGACCTGCACAAAAAAAGTGTGCGTCCCCGCCACAGTTGGAGTACCCGAGATAGCCCCCGTAGCTGCAGCCAAAGTTAGTCCCGGTGGCAAGGAGCCGCTAGTTATAGCCCAAGTAGTAGGAGGAGTGATTGGCGCAGCGACCAGAGTCGCCGAATAAAGGACGCCAACCTGACCTGAGGGCAAAGTTGAAGGAAAGATGGTGGGTGCTGCCGCAGCCGGAGTGGCGAAGAACAGAGTGCTCAGGAAGATGACCAGAAAGGTAACAAGCAGACGACCTTTCCACCCGGCAGCCCACTTTAAGTGGCGCTGTGATTGCCCCAAAATAGATTTCATTGCTAATCCTAAGACCATTGTATTAGTTAGACGACTATTCGTCAATGCTCCGCAAGAATCACTGACAAATGCCAGAGTCCCCAGTCTTTTAGCCCCTTAGATAACTAAAGGCAGACAGGGCGGCAGTGGCGCCATCGCCGACAGCGGAGGCAATCTGACGGGCTGAGCTTTTACGGATATCACCAGCGGCAAAGAGCCCTGGTGCCGAGGTCGCCATCAATTCGTCGGTGCTGATATGCCCGGTTTTACTGAGTGTCACTATATTAGCGAAGTGCTGGCTGTTGGGTTTAAGCCCCACGGCGACAAAGACGCCGGCCACCTCCAGAGTGGAAGACTTTTTGGTCTTCACATTGCGCAGCTTCAGCGCCTTGACCGCCTCCCCCCCCACAATTTCTTCCACTATAGTATCCCAGATAAACTTTATTTTGGGCTGAGCCAGGGCTCGCTTCTGGAGCACCTCCCCCGCCCGCAGCTGGTCCCGACGGTGTATCACATAGACCTGGCTGGCATGCTGGGTAAGCTCCATGGCGTCGGTAATAGCGGCATCGCCCCCCCCGACCACGGCTACCTCTCTCTTACGAAAGAAAAAGCCGTCGCAGGTGGCACAGTAAGAGACGCCGTGCCCCACCAGCGTTTCCTCGCCGGGAACGCCCAGCTTGCGGTACTCCGAGCCAGCGGCGATAATAACCGCCTCCGCCTCAAAGCTACGCTCGGTGGTAGCAATCTGGTATGTCCGCCCCGCTTTCACGCCGGTAACCTCAGCCGTTACCATCTTCAGCCCGTATTTAGCCGCCTGCTGATGCATGAGCGCGCCTAACTCAGCGCCGGAGATGCCTTCGGGAAAGCCGGGGTAATTTTCCACCAGCGGGGCATTCACTATCTGGCCGCCAAAGGCACCGCGCTCGATGAGCAGGCTTTTAAGCCCGGCCCGTGAGGTATAAAGCCCGGCGGTAAGCCCGGCGGGCCCGCCCCCGATAATAACCACTTCGTATTTCGCTTTAGCCATTTTAGCTTCAGCCATCGCTTACCTCCACCTCAACCTGTCATCTTTTCAATGAAACAAGGGTTGCTCCCAGACCGAAGAGGACTGTAGCCAGCCCGATAACAAAGCCCAGGTAAGGGATTAGTCGCAGCAGGCAGAGAATAGCCAGACCTAAAGCCAGGGCACCCACCAGAATGGCTCTGGAATCCGTCTTATTAAAGTAGCCGATTATCCACCGCCCGATAAACAGAGCCACCGGGATTTGGCTGAGATAGATAGCTATTCCGTAAAGAGCCAGCGCGATCAACCCCAGGGGTATACCTACGATTGTGATGCAGACCACTATAGCCGCCACCGGGGTGACAAACAGAATAATAGCCCCCCACCCCAGGCTCCACCAGGGTTTATTCCGTAAAGAGTCGGCGATTAAAGCCATTCTTCTCGGCGCCAGCAGGACGATAAGCACGCCTATTGCCAGCACCATCAGGAAGCCGAGTAGATTGCCCAATATTCCAGAGAGGAGACCAACTCCAAATTCCCATTCCACCCCGGGCAGGTGGTGGGCAGTGGTGCCCCCGATTTGAGCGCCGGGCTGGATATCAGCTTCATTCTCACTGGTGTAGGTCAGGTTGCCCTGAATATTAGCGGTAGAGGCTACGGTCAGATTGTCGAGGTCAAGCTGGACGTCCCCCCCCACCCCGTCGGCCAGGGTAACGTCATCGCCGCCGCCCCTGATGTAACCATGAATAAGTCCGTCAATGCGGGCGCTGCTGCTGCCGAAGAGGAGGTCGCCGCCGATTTCGGCCGTGCTGCTTATAGTCAACTCGCTGCTGCCAACCAGCAGGTCGCCGCCGACATAACCGTCAATGTTAACCTCGGACGCCACTACCCGCGCCGCCTGAGTGACCTCACCATTGATGTCCACCTTCTGGGCGGCAGCCACCACATCGCCATTGACCGTACCGTTGATGGTGACGGTGCCGCCGACAGCCCAGAGGTCTCCGTTGACGGTGCCGTCAATAGTAATGCTACTCCCAGCTACATAGAGGTCGTCGTCAACGACCTCTCCACTGGCGATAGTGACATCATCTAAACCGCGAACCTCAGCGGCTAAAGCCGGCGCCGCCAGCAATACCGTCGCCAGAATTACCATGACCAGGACCGCCAGCCCTCGTAAAACATGCTTCGACATAGCTACCTCCCCGGTCTCATAACCGCTTTTTTCAGATTATAGCACACCCGTTTTTCTTTCCGCCGGGACAATCTTGACGGTCTGCCAGCACGGGACTTTGACTTGTTTATAACACATACAGCATGTAAAATCTAGGTGAGGAACCTTGAAAAGTTTAAGCGATACCAAGATTAACTGGCAGCATATATTTGCCCCCAACTCGGTGGCTGTCATCGGCGCCTCCAATACTCCCGGCTCCTGGGGACACGGCATCATGCAGCATCTCCTCACCTCAGCCAGGAGAAAGATCTACCCGGTGAACCCCAACGCCGCCGAGGTGCTGGGAATCAAGGCTTATGTCAGCGTGCTTGATATACCCGGCGCAATCGAACTGGCCGTCATCGTCGTAGCCTCTTCACGGGTGCCCAAGATAATCCGTGAATGCGTACAGAAAGGGGTGAAGGCGGCGGTGGTTGTCTCCGGCGGCTTTGCCGAAAGTGGTGCCGAGGGCAGCCAATTAGAGGCCGACCTAGTCAAGGTCGCCCGTGAGGGAGGCATACGCTTTATCGGGCCCAACACCATGGGGCATGCCGATACTTCCTCCCAGCTCTCCACCCTGGCCTGGACCTGGGAAACTCCCCCCGGCCCCGTGGCTCTGGTCTCTCAAAGCGGCAACTATGGCCACCGCATAATTCACCGCGGGATGATGTCGGGGATTGGCTTCAGCAAATTTATCAGTACCGGAAACGAAGCCGACCTGCATCTGGAAGACTACCTTGAATATCTGGCCCAGGATAAGGATACCGAGATAATTACCGCCTATATTGAAGGGTTGAGAGAAGGCCGGCGCTTCTTCCAGCTGACCAAGGAGATTACACCCAAAAAGCCGGTCATCGTCATCAAGTCGGGGGCAACCAAAGCCTCGGCAAAAGCCGCCATGTCTCACACCGCCACCCTGGCCGGCTCGGATACCGTCTATAAGGCGGCATTCCACCAGGCGGGAGTGCTCAGGGTGGACGATGACGACGATCTCTGCGATGTGGTCACCGCCCTGCTCTATCAACCGTTGCCCCGGGGCCGGAAGATAGGCATATTGACTATCGGGGGTGGGCTGGGGGTAATGTCCGCTGAAGCCTGCGAAAAAGAAGGGCTGGAGATACCCCCGCTGGCTCCAGCTACGGTGGAGAAACTGAATGCCTACCTGCCGCCGCGGTGGTCTCACGCTAACCCGGTGGACATGGCCGGTATCAGCATGGCCGAGAACCCGGTTATCTTTCCCTCCCTCTGGGCACTGATGGAGGATGAGAATATAGACGCCATCCTGCTGCAAGCGCCGGTGGGGGCTAACACCGACCGCTTAACCACCATGTTCGATAGCGGCGAGATTAAGGCTTACCGCGAGGCGGAGGAAAGCAGCCTTAGCGCGCTCAGCCAGCGGGTGAGGCAGGAGGAGAAGCCGGTTTTCATGGTCAAGCCGGCGGTTGAATTCGCCACCGACCCCGAGGTGGCTTCCCTCTTCAGCCGGGAAGGCATACCGGTCTATCCCAGCCCGCGCCGCGCCGCCAGGGTGCTGAACCAACTAGCCTGGTATAGAGACTACCTTGACTCTATCGAGAGATAAAGCCCCTATCATCCAAACCTGATAATAGTCAAAAATAGTCAATTTTCTCCGATAAGCAGGGCTCACTAGCACCAGATAGGGAATAGCCTAGCATTTGCTGCGCATATCGCCAGAAACTGGCTGGAAAACGGAGTATGAGCGCAATTACAGAAGCTAGTAAGGACGAGAACCTACCGCCTCCCCCATACAATGAACTTGACGCCGAAGGTTTCCACTCAGTATGATAAAGTATGCTCGAAGGTAAATGCCCAAAGTGCTCATACCACTGTTCCGGTTGGGCGTTGCAATTCCCCCAGAATCAGACGTGTCCCAGATGCGGTACGGGGTTGGTGATTACAGAAGGCGGCCGGAAGATTTCCATCGGTTACTCACCATTTACTGCGGAAAAATACGTCATTGACGCGCCCGCTAACGTCCCCCCCTCCACCCCCAGCAAGAAAAAGGGCGGCAGCGGGCAGAA
>JAUWXS010000038.1 GCA_030616265.1 Dehalococcoidia bacterium | reverse complement strand
TTTTCGGCCGCCCGCGCCGCCGCCAGGGCAACAAAGCCCTCAGCAGCGGTAACCGTCTGGGAGTCCACTACCTCTATGGAAAGCCGGGGGAGTTCATCCTTGAGGCGCTTTTTAACATCCAGGACGCTGTTATAGACCACGCTGAGCTTGGAGGAAAGGGTAATACAGACAACGCTGTCGGTTTCTCGGCTGGCGGCACGGCAGGCTTCAATCCACTCCAGGGGATTGCTCCCCGAGGTCTTAAAGGCATCGGGGTCTTTTAAGAATAGCTCGTAGGCTTCATCGGGGGTTATGTCCACCCAGTCCCTATAGGTCTTCTCCCCGAAGTAGAGATTAATGGGGGCAATCCTGATGCCATACTGCGCCACCAGCTCCCTGGTGAGGCAAGCTATGCTATCGGTGATGACGGCTACCTTTTTAGCCATAGAAAAGCGCCTCCTCAGTAGCCTAAAAAGCCGCTGCCAGCGTTCCCGAGCCGCGATTATTACCCGGTATGTTTTAGCCTTCGTTCCACTAAAGCCGGGCTTAGCAGCAGAATCAGCATTACTATGCTTAGAATCAAAAGGGCGAATATACTGAGCCTACCCTCAGTATAATAGGCGATCATGGTCAGGGTTATCAGCCCCGACATTACCAGGACCGATATCCTCAGCCAGCGTTTTCTCAAGCGGATAAATGTAGCTACAGCTACGCCTAAAGCCAGGAAGCTCAAGCCAATCCAGGGGGCAAAATCCTGGAGGCGCTGCAGCCAGTACTCGGGCACCCTATCCACTGGCTCAACCGCCAGGAACCAGCCGATGATAATCGGCAGCGGCAGCAACATCAGCGAGCTGTATATCCAGTCTTTCTTTATACTCTTAGCCGTGATGGAGTATACCAGCCATAACGCCATGGGAATGTAGATGAGTATTGCCACCCAGGCCCATCCCTCAGGTAGATAAAGCAGCAGCAGACCGGCAAAGACCACCGGCAGTAGAGAGTAACCCAGCCAGGGGAAGAGCCAGGCTGGCTTGCCCCGCCACCAGCCGTAGACCGCCACACTGAGGACCAGCACCAGCACGGCTAACAGCCCGATAATACCCCGCCACCAGTTGAGGGCAAACAACAGGCCGAAAAGCAGATGGGGCATGGCGGCAAACAGCGCCTGAGTCCAGCTGCCCTGGCTATGGCTCTCGTATATCTGGCGGGCGACCGTCTTGGCCGAGCCCATAAGCGTCAAACAGGCGCGAGCCGCCTCTTCCTCCGATAGCCCGGCATCCTTCAGCTCCTGGAGCTCATCCTCAATATGCGTCTCCAGCTCCTGGATGACCTCCCGCTCCGTGGAGCTGTCAAGCCTCAGATTCTCCCTCACACTGTCCAGATAATGACTAAGAGCAGCTACCACTTTATCCCCTCATATCAGTCAGACGTCGGCTGGATAATCAGGTTCATAGCCGCCAGGAAATCCAGCCACTGGCTCCTCTTGGCTTCCAGGCTGCGGAGCCCCTTTTCCGTGATATGATAATATCTTCGCTGCCGACCGTTGGGCAGCATCTGCCACTTGCCCTGGATTAAGCCGGTTTGCTCCAGGCGATGAAGAGCCGGATAGAGAGTGCCTTCCTTAAACCTGAAGTAGCCCTGGCTCCTGCGCTCCAGCTCCTTTATAATCTGGTAGCCGTACATCGGCTGCTGGTCTAATAAGCAAAGAAGTAAGGAATCAAAACTGCCCTTGATTAGCTCACGCCTCTGTGCCATTTAATTCACCCCGTTTTCCAAAACACCTAGTCACCCTATGTATTATAATAATACAGCCCGCACCCCTTTGCAATATGCCCTGAAGATTCAAACCGCCAGGGAAGCACCGCCCTGGCGAAATGATATACATAGTAACTCTAGGCATAGATACTATAGCATACGTCACCATCTTTGGCAATAGGTAACTCGGCAAAAATGAGAGGTTTTTCTAGGGGGAGAATTTTCCCAGGACTAAGCTGCCGTTGGTGCTGCCGAAACCGAAGGAGTTGGAGAGGGCAATCTTTACCTCTGCCCTTCTGGCCACATTGGGCACATAGTCAAGGTCGCACTCGGGGTCGGGGGTCTCATAGTTGATGGTGGGCGGAATAATACCATCGTTAATGGTCAGCAGGCAGGCTATTGCCTCCACCACCCCAGCCCCGGCCCACATATGGCCCATCATTGATTTGTTGCTGCTAATCGGTATCTTATGGCTGCGCTCGCCAAAGACGCTCTTTATGGCCCTGGTCTCGGAGAGGTCGTTGAGCGCCGTCGAGGTGCCGTGGGCGTTAATATAATCGATCTTATCAATGGAGATGCCAGCGTCTTCCAGCGCCAGCCTCATGCAACTGGCGGCACCAGCGCCCTCGGGGTCGGGGGCGGTTATGTGATAGGCGTCGCTATTCAAGCCGTAGCCCAATACCTCGCCGTAAATTCTGGCCCCCCTATTTTGGGCGGATTCCAGTTCCTCCAGTATGACCATCCCCGCCCCCTCGCCGATAACAAAGCCGTCACGCCCCTTATCGAAGGGACGGCTGGCTTTCTCCGGCGCATCGTTTCGGACAGACATGACCTTTATCGGGTCCAGTCCGGCAAAGACAAGCGGCCTGATGGCCGCCTCAGTGCCCCCGGCAATCATGGCATCAACCTCACCACGCTGGATAACTATGCAGGCGTCACCGATGGCGTGTGTCCCTGAGGCACAGGCGGTCACCGTGCACATATTGGCTCCCTTAGCCCCGAACTGAATGGCAACCTGCCCTGTGGCCATATTACAGAGGAAACTGGGGACAAAGAAGGGGGAAATCTGCTGGCGAGCCCCCTTAATCAGCAGCTCGTGGTTCTTCTCTATGCTCTCTATGCCCCCCATGGCCGTCCCCAGCGAGACCCCTACCCGCTCATCATTAGCGGCGTCTATCTTAAGCCCCGAATCTTCCAGCGCCATGCGGGCTGCCGCCAGGGCGAAGTGGATAAAACGGTCTCCCCTCCTTACCAGCTTGCGGTCGATAAAATCTTGAGGGTTAAAGCCTTTGACCTCGCCGGCAATCCTGGTGCGGAACTGGCTGGCGTCAAAGCGGGTAATAGGTCCTACCCCCGATTTCCCCTGGCACAAACCCTGCCAGCTCGCCTCCGTCCCCACCCCCAGCGGGGTCACCATCCCCAGGCCGGTTACGACTACTCTTCGCTTCATCTAAGCTCTTCTTTGGCAATCCTGCCGTCGGCGGTCTTGGGCAAATCATCGGTAAAGACCACTTCTCTCGGCACCTTATAATTGGCCAGGTGCTCAAGGCAAAGCTTTTTTATCTCCTGCTCGGTAACCTTTTCGCCCGCCTTCAACCTGATGACCGCCCTCGGCGTCTCGCCCCTTGACTCGTCGGCAATACCCACCACCACCACCTCAGCCACCTTGGGGTGAGTACCGATTATTTCTTCAATATCGCTGGGAGAGATATTCTGCCCCTTGGCGATAATCATATCCCTCTTCCTGCCAGCAGAGAGAAACAGCCAGCCCGCCTTATCCAGCCAGCCGACATCACCGGTATAGAGCCAGCCGCCTTTCACTACCTGAGCCGTAGCCTGGGGGTTATTATAATACTCCTTCATTATGGGCCCCCTGACCACTATCTCGCCCGTCTCGCCTGTGGGCAGCTCATTACCCTCGTCATCCACTATCCGCAGTTCCCAGCCGGGCAGAGTTTTGCCCACCGAGCCCGACTCTCCCCGCCCGTTAAGCGCGGTGCAGCTAACGTGGGCTGCCGACTCGGTCATGCCCCAGAAGTTAACCGGGGTCAAGCCTATATACTGCTTAACCTTTTGAGCAATACTGACGGGCATGGCGGCCCCAGCCGTACCCCAGAGACGGAGAGAGCTCAGGTCATGCTTTATCCCCCCCGCCTCGACGGCATCAACTATCAGGCCATGAACGAAAGGCACTCCCATAAATATGGTAGCCTTTTCCTGCTCAATAACCTCGAATAAACTCTCGATAGATAGCCCGGGCAGGATTACCACCTTGCTGCCTTTAGCAATAGCCGTCATCATTATCACCACCAGCCCGAAGGCATGGTGCATGGGTAAGGCAAACAGCACCACGATATCTTTATCCGTCTGCTGGAAGCTGTCGCCCGATATCGCCGCCTCCCTGACCAGCGCCTGGTGGGACATGGCCACCCCCCGGGGATGAAAGGCGGGGCCCGAGGTATAGGCGATATGGGCGATGTCTTCAGGCGCAGGCTCCACCCCAACCGCCGAGGAAGAGCTGTTGGCCATAACCTCCTCATAGGTGAGGAGCTTTCCCCGATGCCTGGAACTGAGGTCTATAACCCCCTCTACGGATTTAAACCTGTTTAACACGGGAATCAGCGGCTCCAGACAGGGGCTCTCTGTTATCAGAACTTTAGGCTGGGAGTCATCGCACAGGGAAACCAGCTCGGTAAGCTTATACTTGGGGTCGAGGAGAACGGCTATGCCCCCCGCCTTAACCACCCCGAAGTAGGTAGCAACGACCTCAGGACTATTAGCCAACAGCATGGCTACCCGGTCGCCCTTGCCTACCCCCATCCCCACCAGGGCATTGGCTACCTTGTTTGCGGCTTCATCCAGCTCGGCATAAGACAGCTTGCGCTCGCCCATAACGATGGCCGTCTTGCCGGCGTAGCGCTCTACCGCCTGCTCCAACATCTGTTTCAGATTCATTGTTTACTTTTCTCTAGTATAACTCTGGCATCTACGGCTAAAGCGCCATCG
This sequence comes from Dehalococcoidia bacterium, assembly GCA_030616265.1. Lineage (GTDB taxonomy): Bacteria > Chloroflexota > Dehalococcoidia > Dehalococcoidales > BS750m-G39 > E44-bin88. The sequence continues at coordinate 1,661 of JAUWXS010000038.1, read as the reverse complement.
CTGTAGGCGAAAATGGGGTTGAGGTCAAGCTCCTTAACCTCAGGATTTTTCTCCACAAAATCAGACACCTTGAGCAGCAAATTCTCCAGATAAGATATGCTTGCCGCTTCCTGCCCCCGATAGCCTTCAAGCAGGGGATAGCCCTTTATCTCCCTGACCATCTCGGCGGCATCCCTTTTGGCCAGGGGAACAAGCCGGAAGGAGACATCTTTAAGCACCTCCACCAGGATTCCGCCCAGCCCGAACATCAGCACCGGGCCGAACTGGTCGTCCTTGGACATGCCGATAATCACCTCAACGCCGGGGCGGGCCATCTTCTGCACCACCACCCCCAAAATCTTAGCCTTGGGGTGCTTTTGCTTAGCCGCCGCCATAATGTCTTCGTAGGCTTGGCCCACATCCTTGGCGTTCTCCAGCCCCAGCTTAACCCCACCGGCGTCGCTCTTGTGCAAAATATCCGCTGAAGCTATCTTCAATGCCACCGGAAAGCCCAGCTCCCCGCTTATGGAGATGGCTTCTTCCCTGGAGATGGCAAGCCGGGTATCAATAACGTCTATTCCTGCCTGCCGGAGAAGCTGCTTGGACTCAACCTCGGTCAGTACCGTCCTGCCTTCACCCCTGGCTTTAGCTATTACCGGCTCAGTCGCCAAGACCCCCTCCTTTAATCGGGACTGGGGTAAACTATAGCAGATTTTGCCCCCTTTGCAAAGCAAACAAAGTTAGTGCCAAATATCACTTTGCTCCCATCCCACACCCGTGCTAAAATAATATAGATATGAAAAGGATAAATCTAAGATATTCAATTGTCTGCCTTCTCCTGGTGCTGTCCCTTCTCTTAGGAACCAGCTGCTCACTCCCTGCCACCACACCAAACACCGAACTGCCCTCTATTGCCGATGTGGTGGCTCTGGTTAAACCCTCGGTGGTAGCTATCAACACCGGGTATGTCAGCTATGATATTTTCAACCGACCCTACGCACAGCAGGGCGCTGGCTCGGGGTGGATCATAGACGAAGACGGGCTTATCGTAACCAACAACCATGTGGTAGAGGGGGCGGAGAGCGTCACCGTGACCCTGGCTGACGGCAGAACCTTCCCCGCCCAGACCATACACACCGACTGGTTGAGCGACCTGGCTATAATCAAGGTCAACGCCAGCAACCTGCCCGCGGCAAGGGTGGGCGATTCTGCTATGCTGAGGGTGGGCGACTGGGTAGTGGCTATCGGCAACTCGCTGGGTTTGGGGATAAGCGCCACCAAGGGCATTGTCAGCGCCCAGGACATTTCCCTGTCGGTATCGGAGGGGCAAACCCTGGACGACCTGATTCAGACCGATGCCGCCATCAATCCGGGTAATAGCGGGGGGCCGCTGGTGAATATGGCCGGAGAGGTAATCGGCATCACCAGCGTCAAGGTTGCCCAGGTGGGTGTAGAGGGCATGGGCTACGCCATAAGCAGCAACACGGCCATACCCATAATTGAGGACTTGATTCAGAACGGCTATGTCATCCGCCCCTGGCTGGGGGTGGTGCTTTACACCGTCGACCAGTATGTGGTATTGAGATATGACCTGGCGGTAGATAAAGGAGTGCTCATTACCGGGATGGCGGCCGGCAGCCCCGCCGATGAAGCTGGAATTCAAACTGGCGATGTCATAATCG
>JAUWXS010000030.1 GCA_030616265.1 Dehalococcoidia bacterium | reverse complement strand
GCTGTAACTCAGGGTAAACTTTAGTCATACTACCAACCGTTGCACCAGCTATCTGGGCAAGGAACGGTTTTTCCAATCCCAGCCTCCGCCCGAAAAGCGAAGCGCGGCGTAAAAGCCGCCGCAGCACATAGCCCCGCCCCTCGTTGCTGGGAATGACGCCGTCAATGAAGCCATCGGCGATGAGAAAAGTCAGGGCACGGCCGTGCTCAACGACCACCCGCATAGCCTTATCCGTAGCTTTATCAGCACCATACTTCTTCCCTATAAATTTCGAGATATTATCAATCAATGATGCAAAGAGGTCGGTCTCATAGACCGATGATTTATTATTGACGGCGGCTACCGTCCTCTCCAGACCCATGCCGGTATCGATATTGGGCTTGGGCAGCGGCGTGCGATTGCCTTTCGTATCTTTATTATACTGGGTGAAAACCAGGTTCCAGATTTCGGAAAAGCGCCCGCAGTCGCAGTTGGGGCGGCAGGAAGGCTTACCGCAGCCGACTTCCTCGCCGAAGTCATAGTGGATTTCGCTGCAAGGCCCGCAGGGGCCGGTATCGCCGGCGGGACCCCAGAAGTTGTCCTCCTCACCAAACCTCAGGATTCTCTCCTCGGGGACGCCCACCTCCCGCCAGTAGCCGAATGACTCGTCGTCGTCAAGAAAGATGGTTACCCACAGCCGCTCCGGGGGCAGTTTCAGGCGCTGGGTGACGAACTCCCACGCCCAGCCAATCGCCTCCCGCTTGAAGTAATCGCCGACGCTGAAGTTGCCCAGCATCTCAAAAAAGGAGAGGTGAGCGGGGTCGCCTACGGACTCAACATCATCGATACGAAAGCACTTCTGGCAGGAAGCCAGGCGCGGGTTGGGCGGCTTTGCCTCCCCCAGAAAATAGCGCTGGAACGGCACCATGCCCGCCGTGGTAAGCAGCATAGATTTATCGCGGGGTATCAAGGAAGAGCTGGGGATTATTTTATGCTCTTTTCCCTCAAAGAAGTCTAAGAACGCTTTTCGGACTTGGTCGCTGGTCATCATTATCTACGATTTTAGTTTAACACGCACTGGCTGTCAACGAGATTTTATCCAGCCTGGGGGCAAAGCTCGGCAACCAACAGGTTGAGCGCCAGCCCGCCCTCGAATTTCCCCCTCTTAATATAGAGGTCGGTCTGCAAGAGCTTGTCATACACCTGTTTAAGCCGTTCCAGGGGATGCCTCTGGGCCTGCTCCAGTGTTTTGCGCAGAGGAAAGGGCGCCAGCCCCAGCCTGCTCTGAATCTCTATCTCGGATTTTCGCTGCCGTCTCATTTCCTTTGCCTGAACAATGAGCCGCACCTGCCGCGAAAGCATGGCCAGCAGGTAAGCCGAAGAAGCTCCCCTGTTTAATAATTGCTCTAAGAGCTGCTCGGCAACCCCGGCCTTGAAGTCAAGGATGGCGTCAACCATGGCGAAGACGTTAGCCTCCTGCGCCGAGCTGACCACCGCCTTAATATCCTCCACCTCGATGCGGCGGCCCCCGGTGAACAGAGACAGCTTGGTTATTTCCCCAGCCATAATCCAGAGATTGCCCCCCACCAGCCTGGCCAGCAAATCCACCGCCTGGGGAGAGACAGTAGCACCCTGCTCCGCCACCTCTTTCTCAATCCACTGCCGCAGCCTTGCATCCCTGAGCACGGGGAAAGACCTCACCTCCGCCTGGGACGAAAGCAACTTAAGCAGCGGGTTGGTGTTTTTTATCCTGCCGTCTAGCAGGACTAGAACCGTGCTCTCGGGTATGTTGCCCATGGCGGCGGCAAACGATTTAGAGTCCTCTGCCCCACCCCGATTGGCTGTCTTCTTCTGGCGGCGGGGTCTGCCCCTGGCTTCAAAGCGCCCCAAAAGCCCCTGGATAACGACCAGGCGCTTTTCGGCCAGAAAAGGAACGGTCTCGCAGACGCCCTTCAGCTCATTCAGGGACAGCTTCTGGCCGTCAAAGGTGGAGGTATTGGTCGCCAGCATAGACTGGTCGCCCAGCCCCCGCTTTATCTCGCCGAGGAACTGGGTTATGGAAAAATCGTCTTCGCCGTGCAGTATATAGAGCAAGGCTCCCCCAGAATCTATCGGTCTTACCATTTTATCACAGGCAAGCGCCAAAATCTCTATTGAATAATGGCAGCACTATGGAGTAAAATAGATAAAACATGATAATACCCCGTCCGGATGGTGTCGCCGGAGTCGAGAGGAGAGTGCCATGAACGAACGCCCCGAAGAACTAAAGAAGCTATCAACTATTGCCACCGACACGGGATTCAACGCTGATTTGAGGACTAAAGCCATCGAGCAAATGGGCAACAGCACCTCCCAGGAAGCCCTGCTCGCCCTGCTCGACCTGGCCGCCAACGACCAGCTAACCGTCAAGGAAAGAGAACTCGCCCTCAAGCAAGCCCTGAAAATAATCAGGTCAACCCAATCAAATAAAGCTTAATCTTAACTTAGGAAAGTAGCGGGGTAGACCGATGACTATTGAAATCGGCATCATCGGGCTGGCAAAGAGCGGCAAGACCACCGTCTTCAACGCCCTGACCAGGGGCAAAGCCGATACCAGAAGCCTCGCTCCGCATATCGGCGTAGCTAAAGTGCCCGAGCCGCGCCTGCAGGTGTTAGCCGACATGCTCCACCCCAAGAAAGTAGTCCCCGCCGAGGTAAGTTATACCGACATCGGCGCCTCGGTAAAGGATTTGGGAGGAGGAAAAGGGGTGGGGGGTCAAATCCTGAATCAACTCAGCGATGCCGATGCCCTCATCAATGTCGTCCGCACTTTTGCCGATGAAAGCATCCCCCATATCGAGGGCAGCCTGGATGTAGACAGAGACATTGCCACCACCAACCTGGAGCTTACCCTTCACGACCTGGGCATTATCAGCCGCAGGCTGGAGAGAATAGAGACTTCTCTAAAAGCGGCCAAGCCGGCCGAGCGCCAGGCTCTGCTGCCGGAGCAGAAGCTGCTAACCAGGCTCAAGGCTGCGTTAGAAAAAGAGGTGCCAATCAGGGAAATTGGGGTAAGCGCCGACGAAGCCAAAATCATGGCCAACTACCAGTTCCTCACCGCAAAACCGATGCTGATTGTGGTCAATATCGGCGAGGAGCAGATAGCCCAGGCAGAATCTTTAGAAGCGGAGCTGGTTTCCCGTTATGCAAAGGCAAAATCCGGCATTATAACCCTCTGCGGCGAGCTGGAGATGGAGCTGACGCAGCTGGATGATGAGGCCGCCCAGGCCTTCCGCGCCGAGTTCGGCCTCACCAAATCGGGGCTTGACCGCATCATAAAGCTATCCTACGAGCTGCTGGGCTTAATCTCTTTTTTCACCACCGTCTCGGACGAGATGAAAGCCTGGTCAATCCCCAAGGGCACCCCTGCCCTCAAAGCGGCCGGTAAAATTCACTCCGACATGGAACGGGGTTTTATCCGTGCCGAGGTAATCAGCTACAACGACCTGGGGAAATGCGGCAGTATGGCTGAGGCCCACAAAAAAGGGCGGCTGCGGCTGGAGGGAAAGGGCTATACCGTCCAGGACGGCGACGTGATTACCTTCCTCTTTAATGTCTAGCCCAGGTGTTGGGTGACTTCGGCAAGACTGCGGATTCGGGGGGAATCGGTAATATCCCCAAAGAAGTCATGGCGGTCGATTAAAATCCCCCGCATCCCCGCCCCGTTAGCCCCGACGACATCAATCTGATACTGGTCGCCGACATAGATTGCCTCCGCAGGCTTCACCCCCGCCTGCTTCAGCGCCGCCTGGAATATCCCGGGGTGGGGCTTATTAAAGCCCGCCTCTCGAGAGGTGACCGTCACCTGGAGCCAGTTCGCCAGCCCCAGCTCCTGATAGACAGAGGTTATGTCACGGTCGACATTGGAGATAAGCCCTAAGATTAATCCCTGTTCCTTGAGCTTGGTTAAGGCGGGCGCCACATCGTCATAGAGCGCCATCTTGAGGTCGGCGCTCATCCACTTTTTCAAGATATTGCCGATAAGCTCCGGCGAAGCCTCTAAACCCGCCTCCCGGAGAATCACCCCCTGATACTGGCCGTAGAGAGCCATCGTCTCCTCTTTAGAGCGCTTGCCCAGAGACAAGCGAGCGTGCTCCTGGAAGAGAAAGTCATCGGCGAGCATTATGGGGCGGAGTAAAGACTTCGGGCTGACCTCAACACCCAGCTCACCGAGCAATCTGGATTGAGTCTCTTCTCTCGGCGGGTCATAGTCGGCCAGCGTACTATAGAAATCGAAAAAGACGGCCTTAATCATAAAGCTCCCTTCTCAACGAGAGCCAGCGGTCAGATTCGAACTGACGACCGACGGTTTACGAAACCGTTGCTCTACCCCTGAGCTACGCTGGCTTCCCGCTAAGTATATCAAAATAAGCCGACTCATAAAAGCCGACCAGCGCCCGTATATAATTGTTGACCCCCTAAATAGCGTTATGCTAGTATAAATAGCTATGCAGGTAGAAGAGGAACTGGCTAAATTCTCCCCTGAAAAGGATATGTTGCTGGCCATCGGCGTCTTTGACGGCGTTCACCTCGGCCACAAGCACCTGATTGCCAGGCTAACCGAGCTTGCCCGCAAGCAGGGCTTAGTTAGCGGAGTAGTAACTTTTCGCCGCCATCCCCGGGGGGTGCTGGCGCCCCGGACCAGGCTGCCCTTCCTCACCGACCTTGACCATAGAATAGAGCTACTGAAGAACGAGGGCGTTGAGGCGGTCATTACCCTGTCTTTTACCCCCGAGCTGGCCAGCTTGAGCCCGAAAGAGTTTTTGGGGCTGCTGAAAGAACACCTCAGGATGCGGGGGCTGGTAATCGGGCCTGACTTTGCCCTGGGGCGTAACCGCGAAGGCAATACCGACGCCCTGCGCCACTTTGGGGAGAAAATGGGCTTCAGCCTGACCGTGGTGCCGCCGCTAAAGATAAACGGCGAGGTGGTAAGCAGCACCGCCGTCAGGAAGGCATTAACCGAAGGAGATATGAAGCGGGTGCAGAGCCTGATCGGGCGCCCTTTCCGCCTTCACGGGCGGGTAGTTACGGGAGACAAGCGAGGCATCGAGCTGGGCTTTCCCACCGCCAACTTGGATACCGAAGCCGAGCAAGCCCTGCCCGCCGAGGGCGTTTATACCAGTCGGGCCTATATCGACGACCAGTCCTATCCGGCTATGACCAACATAGGCCGTCACCCTACCTTCGGCGGCAGCCAGCGCCTGGTCGAGGTCTACCTCCTTGACTACGAGGGCGACCTCTACGGGCGGGAATTAACCGTCGACATTATTGACCGCCTGCGGGGCGAGATAAAATTCGATACCCCGGAAGAGTTGAAGAAGCAGATTGCCGAGGATGTAAAACGGGGCAAAGCCATACTAAAAACCGGAGGGGTAAACTAGGCCATGCTTGAATCAGACATCAGTTATTTGCTAAAGCGGGGGGTAGCCGAAATCATCGTTGAGGATGAGATGGCGCAACTGCTGCGCGCCGGCAAGAAGCTGCGCCTGAAAGAGGGCTTTGACCCCAGCTTCCCCGATATTCACTTAGGCCATATGGTGGCGCTGCGCAAGCTGCACCAGTTCCAGGAGCGGGGGCACCAGATTGTGCTTATCGTTGCCGACTGGACCGCCCAGATCGGCGACCCCAGCGGCATGTCAGCCACCCGCCCTATGCTGACCTTGGAGCAGGTCAAGGCTAACGCCTTGACCTATATGCAGCAGTTCTTTAAGATAGTGGACAAGCAGAAGACCGAAATCAGGTGGCAGAGCGAGTGGTTCGACAAGTTTACCTTAAGCGATATTATCCAGCTCACCAGCAAGTTCACCGTTGCCCAGTTTCTGGCCAGGGATGACTTCAGCGCCCGCTATAAAGCCGAAAAACCCATCGCCCTGACCGAGCTGCTTTACCCACTGCTCCAGGCTTACGACTCGGTGGCTATTGAGGCCGATGTCGAGTTCGGCGGCACCGACCAGAAGTTTAACTTCCTGGTGGGACGAGAACTGCAGTCCATGATGGGGCAGCGACCGCAGCAGTGCTTTATGGTCCCCCTGCTGGTGGGCACCGACGGCAGCCAGAAGATGAGCAAAAGCCTGGGCAACTGTATCGGCGTCACCGAGCCGCCTGAGCAGATGTACGGCAAGGTGATGTCCATCCCGGATAGCCTTGTCCTGACCTACTTTGAGCTGCTGACCGATGTCCCCGACCAAGAACTGGGGGAATTCAGGGAGGGGCTTGAGAAAGAAAAGCTTAACCCGATGATGCTCAAAAAGCGCCTGGCCAGAGAGATTATCGCCCAGCTCTACGACCAGAAGGCAGCCGCCGAAGCCGAGGGGCACTTTGAAAGAACGGTGCAGAGGAAAGAAAAACCGGAGGAGATAGCCCTGGGTACCAAGTCGGGCAAGAGTCTCCAGGATTATCTTGTGGAAAACCGACTGGCTAAAAGTAAGAGTGAAGCTAGGCGTCTCATTGATCAGGGTGCTGTATATATTAATGACGAAAGAGTTAAAGACGCGAATTATACTGTTCAAAAAGATGATATTATAAGGGTGGGCAAGCGACGTTATATTAAGTCTACCTAGTGCTGATTAGAATGCACGAGCGCCGCTTTGCCAAGATAGTTAATAAAGACTAGCTAGAGCAAAGGAGAGACATGGATAATCTACGTGTTCCCGGCCCGACCCCCCTCCCCGACGAAGTGCTCAAGACGATGAGCCGCCAGATGATAAATCATCGCGGCCCCGAGTTCAAGCAGATTCAGGATAACGTGCTAACCGACCTGAAAAAGCTGTTTCAGACTAAAAATGATGTTTTCCTGCTCACCGGCTCCGGTACCGGTGGCTTAGAGGCGGGCGTCGTTAATACCATGTCCCCCGGAGATAAGGTGCTTTCGGTGTCCATCGGCGTCTTCGGCGACCGCTTCGCCGCTATC
>JAUWXS010000047.1 GCA_030616265.1 Dehalococcoidia bacterium | reverse complement strand
GTGATGGCTGAAGTGTGCCAAAACGAAAAGGGGCAACAGCCCCGACATCATGGAGAGAAACCTTGGTTTCTTGATATTCTTGATAGTAATTTCTTTCTAGCTATTTATTTGTAACTAAATAGTTTATTTGGCTTGCCAGCCTACGCCAAGGCTTCGGCTGGCGGGAGGGTGGCCAACTACGCTCCTACTGAGCTTCGATGGCTAGCCAACTACGCTCCTGCTGAGCTTCGATGGCTAAAGGATTCGTTTTTGTAACAAAGCCCTCCCCGAGCCAGTCTTAAAATATTTTTCAAGCTCAATGGCCCTTGCCCGATTTTTAACTGCAAAATATGCTTCCAAACTGAAAGGCGCCCTATTTTTTGTAGAATCGACCTTCCCGGAGTTATGTTCAGTCAATCGACGGCTAATACTATTCGTTGAACCTATATAGAGATTTTTATCTATCGTGCTTCTCAAAATATATATGTACCACATAGTTTCTTTGGCTTGCCAGCCGAAGCCTTGGCGTAGGCTGGCGGAGAGGGTGGGATTCGAACCCACGGTAGCCTTACGGCTACACACGCTCTCCAGGCGTGCCTGATAGGCCACTCCAGCACCTCTCCATTATATGGCGGAGAGGGTGGGATTCGAACCCACGCTCCGGTATAACCGGAGACCGCTTTTCGAGAGCGGCACCATAAACCACTCGGACACCTCTCCTTAGCTTCACGATTATACCAGAAGTTCTCATCGGGGCAAAGTCACCATATTGACACCTGTCGGAGCAAGTGCTACCTTTGATTTGAGGTCCTGCACTAAGATGTTTACCGTCATTATGAAAAGATTGACCTGGCTGGTAGTTATCGGGGTGGTTATCCTACTGGGCATAGCCAGCCCGGCACAAGCTCAGGAAGAGCCGACCCGTGTCAAGGAGATAAACTTCGTTTTTCTCCACGGGGCGGGGGGCACCGCCTGTGCTATGCAGCTTCTGGCCGATACCGTCCTGGAGCAGATAGAGCCTTATATCCTTGAATACGAGGAAGCCAATCCCGACATCGATATTCAGGTTGATATCCTGAACAGGTGCTATCCCAGCGATGTGGATATGAGAACCTGGGCTAATAACATCGCCGCCAGCATCGGCAGGTACTTCCACGGTAAGCGGAATATAATCCTGGTGGGGCATAGCGCCGGAGGTAAAGCTGCCCTTTACGCCGTAGCCAATAATGTAGGCGGTATAAGGGAAAAGGTGGCCATGGTGGTAACTATCAATGCCCCGATCAAGCCTCTGGGCGAGTATTATATTACCGGTGGCGCCGCTGTGGTTGATTACTGTCGAGCCCGATGGTTGCTGGCGGACCAGGGGATTTGTGATTCGATAGCCTACTACGATAGCTCCTTGGACGGGAGCCGGGTGGCGAGCAATAAACACTGGCTGGCTTTTATATCAGCTGAGGTTGCGCCCTCCAGTGCCCAGTTTGATTTCGGCGGGATTGACGCCTGGCCCAGAGATATGGATGACAGCGCCATACCAATCTCGGCCCAGTATTCTGATGCGGCTGATGTAGTCTACTACGGGGAGCATGGGCACAGCGACTTTAGCAATTCAGGGGTGGTCGCCGGGTTCATGGCGGAGCAAATCCTCCATTATATCTTTGGCGGAACTATAGAGTGCTCTGTCTTTGTCAGGAGCGGCATCTTTGAGCATAAGGCTGGTTGGCTGCTGGGAGCAGATTACTGGGAAGACATCTTCGGCGGCATTCTGGTCGATAGTGGACGGCTGGAGCATATGAATGAGTCTTATTTCCTGTGGCGGGAGTGGCAGGATGTGGTGGGGGAGTGTCCTGAAGAGAGCATACGCAGCACCTACCAGGTTAGCCTGGTGGACCCCTTTCTCTTTTTTACGGGCGTTGCCGAGTCAAGCTGGTTCATTCCCGACAACTCCCAGGATTGCCAGCTCTACATACGAACCAGGGCTGCCCCCCGAAATCGCGTCAAGGTAGACTGGAAGATTTATCGGCAGGGGTTATTGCCGGAAGGAGTTGAGCGCGACCATTATGAGGTTGAAATAGTCACCGGCACGCCCCTGACCAGTATTAAACACGTGTCGTGGCTGACTGACGACCCCCGTGACTTGAGGGTGCGAATTTTGTCGCAGGCAGAAAGCCCCTTCCGCTGGTTCAAAGCTGAATGGAGAGTCTACTCCAAGGAGCTCCGGCAGAGGCAAATCATTGACGAGCTTCTTATTGAGTTCCCGTCATAACTTTAGCTGTCGCCACTTAAATTTTAAGCTCGTTTCGAATCTGGGCCAGGCGCTCCAGGCTTTCTCGCGATACGATACCGACTATTTTATCGTTTTCTACGACTGGCATGTAGTCGACCCACTGTTCATCCATCTGACCGAGCACGCTGGCGGCTGATTGTTGGGGGTGGGCGACCTTAAGCTCGCTGGCCGGTGTCATGATTTTATCTATATGGGAGCCACGGTGCTTTTTGGGTACCCTTTTTACATCGTTTACCGTCACTGTACCCTGCAGTTTACCTTCATCGACTATGAGGCAGTAGCGCTGACCGGTGGCCAGAATGTAGTCGCGGATCAATTGGCTTACGGTAGACTGAGTGCTGATAAGGGCAAATTCCCGGGTCATTATATCCTCAGTCTTTACTGGTTGAAGGGCTTCACGTAGTATCGCTAGGCGGCGGCTCTGGGCGGCGGCGACCTGCAAAACCCACCCTGTGCCCACCAGCGTCAGCCCGTTAAACCATTGCTGTTCGGCAATCAGCAGCAGAATTCCGCCGGCGATGCAGAGCAGCCCGATAGTCCAGCCAATCAGGCTGGCGATGCGGGTCGAGCGGTCATAATCACCGGTAACTTTCCAGAGCAGCGCTCGCAGGAGCCTGCCTCCGTCCAGGGGAAAACCGGGAATGAAATGGAATAGAAAGAGCATGAAGTAGATATAGGATAGCCACTGGATGAGCACATAAGCCACCACACTGCCGGTGTTGAACAGTATGGCATAAATCCCGTAAAAGACGCCGCATAGTAACAGGGTGGTCAAGAGCCCCGTGGCCGCTATAAGCAACTCAAGAATGGGGCGAGTAGCCTCTTTACTTATCTCGGCCCCCCCGCCGAAGACAAATAGGGTGATGCGCTTCACCGGGATGCCTCTGTTGATGACGATAAGGCTGATGATAAATGAGCGGATGCTTACCGATATGAGGAAAAGCAGGCTGGTGACTAAGCCCAGGCTTACCCTTTGCCACAGGGGATAGGACTCGGGGAACTGGGTCACCATGATGGCGGTTATCAGAGCAAAGGCCAACGCCCAGGTATAATGCAGGCGTATGTTAACCCCGAAAATCCGACTCAGCTTAGGCAGGCTTTTCATCTTATCCTCTAGACTAAATATACCTCATTGCCCGATTTATAGCTACCCTTTAGTCGGATTTGGGACGGGTAGGCGTCTAGCGCTCAATCTGTACCAGCTGGTAGTGCAGCTTGCCCACCGGTGCCGTTATTTCCACAATATCGCCCCGGGCGCGACCGATAACGGCCTTGCCTATGGGCGAGTTGCTGGAAATCTTGCCCTTGGTCGGGTCTACCTCACGGGGGCTGACTATGGTATAGCGCAGCTCCTCGCCGGAGGCTTCGTCACGCAGGACGATGCTGTTACCCACTCTTACCTTGGGAGCGGCCTTTTGTCTTTCATCAATGATGGTGGCTGATTTTAGGGCTTCTTCCAGCTCCATAATCCGCCCCTCCAGGTGACCCCGTTCCTCTTTAGCGGCGTCCAGGGGCGCATTTTCATGGAAGTCCTTATCTGCCGCCGCCCGCCGTATATCATCAATGGACTGAGACCTCCGACTCTTGAGTTCAGCCAGCTCGGCTTTGAGCTCATCATAGCCTTGCTTGGTTAGAGAGGTAAGCGGTGTCCGCAAAGTCGGGGAGGATAATCTGGCTTTCGTTTTCTTGGGCTTGAGATGAGCTGCCAGGTTGGTCTTGTTCCAGCCCTGCTTCCTGGCATAAGTCAAGAAGGCTCGTACTATCTTAAGATTGTTCAGGTAGCTGGTATGTAAGAGCGATAACTGTTCGGCATAGTTAGCTACCTCGCGGGGGGTGAGCTCGGCAAAGAGACGCTCCCAGCCGTACCAGCGAACAAATCCGTATATCGCCTGCTGGCCGGCTTCGCCTTCCTTGGGGGGGAGGGTGGCTAGGAAGCTGCTGGCGGCCTCGCCCAGGCTCGGGTTCTGGCTGGCACTAGTCATCTTGCTCCCCCAGCGGTAATAATTCAGGCATCAGGAGACCGCCGACCTTTGTATAATTTCTAGGGCGACTTCAGCGGCTCGCTTCCCCGAGAAGAGCATACCGCCGAAGGTGGGACCCATGCGGGGCAGCCCGAAGACGCTGGCTACCGCCATACCGGTAACAATCAGTCCGGGGTAGACCTCGCTGGTGCGCTCGACCACCGCTTCCTCCGATTTCTCAATCCAGAGTGCCCCTTCCCCTTTGACCTGGAGCATATCCCGCTGTACCAGTTTCATGACCACATCGGCATCATGACCGGTGGCATCGATCACCACCTTTGCCTCCAGGGGTACGGGGTCTAAGGCGGCAACCTCTTTGGGGAGGTGGATTATCGGGCTCCAGTTGACCACCACCCCGGCTATTCTCTTATCCTCACGGACTACGATGTCTTCGACAAAGGTCAGGCTGAAGACCTTAGCCCCGGCGTCAAAGGCGGCGGCAATGAGCCGGGAGCAGGCGTGGGGGGCATCAGTCACATAGAGCCCCGGGCCTGCCGGGGAGTAGGGCACCCCCAGCTCATCAAGGAACTCCTGGGCGGGCGCCCGCAGGGTAACCTTGTTCATAAAATAGCCGCCAATCCAGAAGCCGCCGCCCAGATAGTTGTTCCGCTCTATAATCAGGACCTTGAGCCCCGCCTTAGCCAGCTCCCTGGCGGCTACCAGTCCGCTGGGACCGGCGCCGACAATAATGACATCGCTGTCAACATACTCCTCAAACTGTTGCAGAAAGCTGCTGACAATAGCCCTGGTAACTTCCCCCTCACGGGTCGGGTGAAATAGTGGCATTTTAACCTCTCCTCTCTGTCAGTAACTAGCACCTGATTGCCGAGACATCCAAGTACTTTTCCACTAACTCCATGGCGCAGAACTCCCCGCACATGCTGCAGGCGGCGCCAGCGGAGGCATGCTTACCGTGAACCCGGCGCGCCAGCTCAGGGTCTAAAGATAGCCGGGCTTGCTCTTCCCAGTCCAGCTTCTTTCTGGCGATTGCCATCTGCTTGTCCTGCTCTGCAGCGCCCTCGACTCCTTTAACGATGTCGGCGGCGTGGGCGGCAATGCGCGAGGCGATAACCCCCTGCTTTACATCCTCGGGGTCGGGCAGGGAGAGGTGCTCGGCGGGGGTTACATAGCACAGGAAATCGGCACCAGCGGCAGCGGCGATAGCCCCGCCGATGGCTCCGGTGATGTGGTCATAGCCAGCGGCGACATCGGTTACCAGTGGACCTAAGACATAGAAGGGCGCTCCCTTGCAGATAGCCTTCTCCAGTTGAACATTGGCTTCAATCTGGTTCAGGGGCAGGTGTCCGGGGCCCTCGACCATCGCCTGGACGCCGACTTGGCGGGCCCGATTTAACAGCTCGCCAATAGCCAGCAGTTCTTCTACCTGAGCCTGGTCGGTGGCGTCAGCCAGGCAACCGGGGCGCATGCCATCACCCAGGCTGAGGGTAACATCGAATTCTCTGGCTATCTCCAGCAGACGGTCGTAATTCTCATAGAGGGGATTTTCGCATTCATTATGGAGCATCCAGCCGATG
>JAUWXS010000012.1 GCA_030616265.1 Dehalococcoidia bacterium | reverse complement strand
GGAGGGGTGGGTGATGAATAAGGAGACTCATCTCTTCACCGACGCCGAAATCTTCGGCTTTATCAAGCAGCGGCGTCTGGTCAAGAGACGGCCGGTGCCCCACCACCAGTTCCTCATCGAGCTGACGCCCGGCGACTATGTGGTGCATGTCGAGCACGGCATCGCTAAGTTTGCTGGCGTTATCAAAATGGGCAACGAGAACAGCCAGCGGGAATACCTGATGCTAAAATATGCCGCCAACGACAGTCTCTATGTCCCCACCGACCAGATAGACCGCGTCAATCGCTATATTGGCGGCGGCGACCAACCGCCGACCCTCTCCCGGCTGGGCACTCAGGAATGGATCAGAGCCAAGCAAAGAGTCAAGGAATCGGTGGAGGAGGTCGCCCAGGAGCTGCTTGCCCTCTATGCCGCCAGGGAGGTCGTCCCCGGCTTCGCCTTTGCCCGCGATACCGTCTGGCAGCAGGAGCTTGAGGTCTCCTTCCCTTATGTGGAGACGCCCGACCAGATGGAGGCGCAAGCCGAGGTGAAGGCGGACATGGAGAAAGCCAGGCCCATGGACCGGCTGGTCTGCGGGGATGTGGGCTACGGCAAGACCGAGGTCGCCATCCGCGCCGCCTTCAAGGCGGTGATGGACGGCAAACAGGTGGCGGTGCTGGTGCCGACCACCGTCCTCGCCCAGCAGCACTTCGCCACCTTCAAGCAGAGGCTGGAAGCCTTCCCGGTGAGGATCGAGGTCCTGAGCCGCTTTAAGACAACAAAAGAGCAGCAGGCTATCGTTGAAGGACTGGCCAGCGGCAGCGTCGATATCTGCATCGGCACCCACCGCCTGATACAGAAGGACATCGTTTTCAAGAACCTGGGGCTGTTAATCATCGACGAGGAGCAGCGCTTCGGCGTCGCCCATAAGGAGCACCTCAAGAAGCTGAGGCAGGAGGTGGACGTCTTAACTTTGAGCGCCACCCCCATCCCCCGCACCCTGCACATGTCGCTGGTGGGGGTGAGGGATATGAGCACCATGGAGACGCCCCCCGATCAGCGCCTGCCCATCAAGACCTATGTCGCCCGGTACGACGAGCGGCTAATCCGGGAGGCTATCCTGAGGGAGCTGGAGCACAACGGGCAGGTCTTCTTCGTCCACAACCGGGTGCAGAGCATAGCCTATGTCGCTGGCAAGCTCCAGGCGCTGATACCGGAGGCCAGAATATCTATCGCCCACGGCCAGATGCCAGAGGGAGAGCTGGAGAGGGTGATGACCGAGTTCGCTGGAGGTAAGAGCGATATTCTGGTCTGCAGCACCATCATCGAGTCGGGGCTGGACATGCCCAACGTCAATACCCTGATTATCAACCGCGCCGACCGGTTCGGGCTGACCCAGCTCTACCAGCTGAGGGGCAGAGTGGGGCGGGGGGCCAACCTCGCCCACGCCTACTTTCTCTATGATAAGGGGAAAATGCTCACCCCCACCGCCGAGAAGCGCTTAAAGACAATATTCGAAGCCACCGAGCTCGGCGCCGGCTTCAGCATCGCCCTCAAAGACCTGGAAATCAGGGGGGCGGGAACGCTGCTGGGGCAAAGGCAGAGCGGGCATATCAGCGCCGTCGGCTTCAGCCTCTACACCCGCCTGCTGGCGGAGGCGGTGGAAGCACAAAGGGCAAGACTGGCCGGCATCCCCGAGAAAGCCCGACCTTCCCCCCTGCCGCCGCCGACCATCGACCTGCCCCTCAAAGCCTTTATCCCCGAGGACTATGTCGCCGACGTCGACACTCGCTTGAGCCTCTACCAGAAGCTGGCCAAGGTGGATAAGTTAGAGCAGATAGAGGCGCTGGCGCAGGAGTTCGGCGACAGGTTCGGCGCATTGCCCGCAGAGGTCAAAAACCTGCTCTATGCGGTCAGGATTAAGGTTTTGGCGGCAAGGGCGGGCATAGAATCGGTCAGCACCGAGGACGGGCAGATTGTGCTCAGGCTGTTCGAGGGGATGCAGTTCGACAGGGGGAAACTCGAGCCGATTTTGGGGGAGGGCATAACCGCGAGCAAGGCGCAGATAAGGGTGGGATATGAGAGGGTGGCGGGGTGGGAGAAGGCATTAGAGGGGGTGGTGAGGGGGGTGGGGTGATATAATGGAGTAGAAGGTTCAGTGCGGAAAAGGATAATATGGGAAAACTAGAATTACCAGTAAGTGACGAGCATCTTAAGTCCATTGGAAGAATCACAGTAAATTTCGCTCTACTTGAGGAAATATTATCACTTTGCATCAGGGCGCTCATCAAAAGCGAACAACAAGTCGGACACATTTTGACTGCTGAACTCTCATTAAAGCAGAAGGTAGCACTCTTTAGTTCACTCTATAAATATAGGGTGCATAATACTGAAGAGCCACCCGAATTGAAAAAATTATTAAGTCGAGTCGCCCAAGCCGAAGAGAAGCGAAACACAACAATTCACGCGCTTTGGAGCACAGGTAGTACAAAGGAAATGGTAACTAGGGTAAAGATAACAGCCAAGAGATCTTCAGGGCTTAAATTTCATTTTAGAGAGATGAGCGTGCAAGATTTGGATGAGATTGCCAACTTCATTGCCGACGTCACAAATGATCTCATAATGTCCTTGCCGCGTATGTACAACCCTAATTTTGGAAGACCTGCTGCACAAAACTAGCAGCACATGTAAGCACTCCGAGAAACACCCCCCTATTCCCCACCCCCTTTACTCCCACCCCAAAAACGGTTACAATTGGGGCTACCAACAAGCAAGGGAGGTAAAAGACCGACATGTTTTGTTCCAAATGCGGTGAGAAAAACCCTGATGACAGCAAGTTTTGCAGCAAGTGCGGCGAGGCATTAACCGCACCGAAAGCGCCGGCGGCAGCACCAGCGGCAGCTCCCGCTCCTGCTCGAAGGGCGGCGGCAGGAGGGAAAACAAGCGGCATGGCTATCGCCGCGCTCTGTACCGGAATTGTGTCTTTCTTTATCAACCCCTTAGCCATCCTGGCTATCATCTTCGGTTGGATAGGGATGAGTCAGACCACTAAAGACCCCGATCTCAAGGGCAGGGGTATGGCCGTAGCCGGGCTGGTGCTGGGTATTATCGTGGGCATCTTCTGGATAATAGCCATAATCTGGATGAGCACAGCCTTCTGGTGGCTGTGAGTTAACAAACTAGTTTCTTATCATCCCCCGGCAAAAGAGCTGGGGGCAATAGCTATGCGCCGTCCTTACCAGGGACGGGGGAATAGTTACAATTGAAGCTGCCAACAATAAGGAGGTGGAAAATGGAATTCAGCAATCCTTTCCCAACTAACGTGCCCCGCAAGATGAATGCCGCCGAGCTGGCTCGGGCGATAATGCAGGATATAGCCGCCGAGCTTGATGCCGTCGCCCTCTACCAGGCTCACATCGACGCCACCGACGACGAGCGGGCTAAAAAGGTGCTGGCTCACGCCCGCGACGATGAAAAAGAACATGTCGGCGAGTTTATGGCGCTGCTGGAGATTTTAGACCCCAAGCAGGCAGACTACCTGAAGAAGGGCAAAACGGAGATTGCCGAGCAATTGGGGAAGAAGTAGCCTAAAGAGACACTGAACTAGAGCGAAAGAGGGGCGTTGCCCCTCTTTTTGTTATTTTCCCACGGGGATAAAACGGGGGAGACTATCTATTAGTCCTTGATGCCACGGTCGTGAATATAGTCAATGGCATCCTGGACGGTGGCTATCTTTTCCGCATCCTCATCCGGTATTTCAACCTTCTGGCCTTCCTGGCTGAACTCCTCTTCCAGAGACATCACCAGCTCGACCAGGTCCAGAGAATCAGCGCCTAGATCGTCAACGAAATTGGCTGAAGGTAAAACTTCCTCTTCATCCACACCTAGCTGCTCAACAACTATCTTTTTCACCCTCTCAAAAACTGTGGGCATTTTCTACCTCCCTATCTTTCTATCTAGAGGCAAGCCGGCTAACCGAGCCCAGAACCCCGTTAACAAACTTCGGCGAGTTATCGCTGCCAAAGAGCTTGGCTAGCTCAACCGCCTCATTTATAGCGACCTTAATTGGCACACTATTATCAAGCAAAATTTCAAATATTGCAAGTCTTAAAATATTCCGGTCTACCACCGGTATCTGTTCCAGGGGCCAGGCGGTGGCGAATTTCTTGATATACTGGTCTATTTTATCCTTACCCTTGAGAACTCCGCTAACCAGCACCCGGGCAAAGACGGCATTCTCCTCGTTTAGCCTGCCATCGGCCAGAAAAGGGGCTAAGGCGCGCTCCATATCGTGCCCTACGGAGTCGACCTCATACAATACCTGGAGGGCTATCACCCGAGCTTTGCGTCGTAACCCCATAGATTTTCCTCTAAAATTAACATCATATTATAGCACTTAGTTTTGATTGCGCAACCGGTGAATGTTAACCGATTCGACCAGAGCCAGTCCAGGGCGCTCACATGCCCCCATCCACCCCCAGGACCTGCCCGGTGATATAGCCCGCTCCTTCGGAAGCGAGAAAGGCGACCGCCTCAGCCACATCACGGGGGGAGCCGAAATCGCCCAGAGGGATGAGCTTTTTGAGTTCCTGCTTCCAGTCCTCTTTAAGTCCGCGGGTCATCTCGGTATCAATAAAGCCGGGGGCAACGGCGTTGACGGTGACGCCGTGAGAAGCCACCTCCTTGGCGACGGCGCGGGTGAAGCCGATAATGCCCGCCTTGGCCGAGGCATAGTTAGCCTGGCCCTTGTTGCCGATTATGCCGACAATGCTGGAAATACTGATAATTCTGCCCCAGCGCTGCTTAGCCATCGGCCTCAACACGGCTTTGGTGCAGAGAAAGACGCTCTTTAAGTTCACCGCCAGCACCTTGTCCCAGTCTTCTTCCGACATCCGCAGCAGCAACTGGTCCCGGGCGATGCCGGCGTTATTTACCAGGATGTCAACGCGCTTGTAGGCGGACATAGTCTCGTCAACCAGGCGGCTAACATCTGAGCTTGAGCTGACATCAGCCATAACCGGCAGGCACTCTATGCCCATGGTTTTGATCTCCTTGGCTACGGCTTCCACCGGCTTGACATCGCCGACATCATTGAGCACCACCGTCGCCCCCGACTCAGCCAGCTTCAGGGCGATGGCACGCCCGATGCCCCGACCGCTGCCGGTAACTATGGCTACCCTGGTAGAAAGATTCATTCTACTTCACCCCCTATTCAACGGTAAAGTTCTTAACCGATTCGGCATCGCCGATATTTAGAATCTTGACGCTCTTGTTAATTCGCTTGATTAAGCCCGCTAGCACCTTGCCCGGCCCAATCTCAATAAAGGTAGCTACCCCGCCATCCACCATATACTCAACCGAGCGCTGCCACTGGACACAGTTACATAGCTGCTGCAGAAGCTCCTCTTTAACCGACGCAGCGGTGGTCAGGGGCTGAGCCTTGGTGTTACCAATAATGGGGATAGACGGGTCGTTAAAGGTGAGTTTGGCTATGGCTTGAGCCATGCCGTCGACCGCCGACTGCATCAGCGGGGTATGAAAGGCGCCGCTCACCTGCAAGGGAATGGCGCGATATGCCCCCCTGGCTTTAGCCATCTCCACAGCCTGATTTAAGTTAGACTCGGCGCCGCTGATTACTAACTGACCGGGGCAGTTAATATTGGCAATGCGGGTGTCGGTCTGGGCACAAACCTCAGCCAGCGGCGACTCATCAAGTCCGATTATGGCCGCCATGCCCCCGGGGGTAAGCTCGCCCGCCTCATGCATCAGCCGCCCTCTCTCCCGCGCCAGATAGACGGTGGTGGCAAAATCAAGCACCTCCGCCGCCGCCAGCGCCGTATATTCGCCCAGGCTGTGGCCGGCAACAAAGCTTGCCTGAGGTAAGTCAGCCTTGGCTTCACGGCTAGCCTCCAGGCAGGCAAAGCTGGTGGCTACTATCGCCGGCTGGGCATTAATCGTCTGGCGAAGCTCATCCTCGGGACCATCAAAGCACAACCGGGACAGAGAAAAGCCCAGAGCCTCATCAGCCTGCTCAAAGACGGCTTTGGCCGCATAAAAGCCCTGGTAAAGGTCTTGCCCCATGCCTACCCACTGAGAACCCTGACCGGGAAAGACATAGGCTGTCTTCACTAACTCAGCCATAGCATCCTTTCTCAAATATCTAGGAACGGTGTAACCAGAAAAGCGGTGCTAACCCTGCTGCCAGTCATAGGTCATGCCGCAGGCTTCTTCGGGCTTTTGACCTCGATGACCTCCCTGCCGGCATAGCTTCCACAGGTAGGACAAGCATGGTGAGGTAGCTTGGGGCTATGACACTGAGGGCACTCGTCCAGAGGGGGTGAGGCTAAGCCAGAATGACTGCGCCTTTTACCCCGGCGCGCCTTAGCAGATTTTTGTTTAGGTAAAGCTCCCATATTTACGAATTTCCTTTCTCTTCACTCATCGGGTTATCACTGGCTAGATAATTCTCTTTAGTTCAGCCCAGCGAGGGTCGGCTTCCAGGGGCAGGCATTTACAGGCCCCCAGGTTAAGATTCTGACCGCAAACGGGACATAAGCCGGCGCAGTCTTGGCGACAGAGTGGTTTCATCGGCATCGCCAGCATCGCATACTGCTGTACCGCCTCGGTCAAATCAAGCTCGTGATTTGCATCAATAGTAAAAAGGCCAGACTCGTCAGGCAAGGGCAGCGGAGCACCACTGGCCACATCTACGGTGGGAAAGTATTCCTCTTCAATATCCAGAGCCAGCGGGCACTGGAATATGCCCAAACAGCGGCTGCAGGTGAGCTCAACTCCGGTATCCAGCACGCCTTTAACCAGAATACCGCGGTCGGTGCGCATAAACCTGACCTTGCCCTGAAGCCGGCTGGTGTTACCGTCACCGGTAACATCCATGACCACGTTGACGTCGTGCTCCTTTACGGCGCCTATTGCCGAGCTGAGTTGCTGGGCTACATTTATCTGCATCGTCTAACATCTCTCCACAGTGTTAAGCCTCTTATTATAAGCTGAGTATTATGCCTACTGTCAAGCTGGCGGGGTGTCTATCTACCAAACAACCTACCCCCTGTATCCCCCTCCCTTGCAAGGGAGGGGGAAGAATTTTTGAGAAGAGGGGCGAAGCCCCTCTTAAACTCCCCAACAAAAAGCAAGGTTTAAGGTCGAAGACTCTTTGAGGCAAAGCCCTGTAGGGCGGGGTGGGTGGGAAAAATACATAAAGTATCTGGTGGGGTGGGGGTACGCCCCCGAAAAGAAGAGCTTTAGAGGGCGCTAGCCCTTAAACGCCTTCTTCTTCCTCAGCTCAAAGGCAATGGCATTTCTCAGCACCTGGTTGGCGCCTTCGTATATCTGGGTAATCTTAGCGTCGCGGAACATCTTCTCAATGGGATAGTCACGCATGTAACCCACGCCGCCGAAGACCTGCATAGCGTCGGTAGTAACCCTCATGGCCACATCCGAGGCAAAGACCTTGCACATTGCCGACTCTTTGGTAAAGTCCTTTACTCCAGCGTCTATCATGCGGGCGGTAGCATAGACCAGCGCCCGCGCTGCCTCCACCTGCATGGCCATCTCGGCCAGCATCTGCTGAACGGCTTGCTGAGCGAAAATGGGGTGGCCAAACTGGACACGCTTCTTGGCGTAGTCCACCGCCGCCTCCAAAGCCCCCTGAGCCAGCCCCACTGCCTGGGCGCCCAAGCCGGGACGGGAGCGGTCGAGCAGCTTCATGGTCAAGATAAAGCCCATCCCCTCCTTGCCGATGATATTCTCGGCGGGGATGAAACAATCCTCGAAGACCAGCTCTCTGGTTGAAGAAGCACGAATGCCCAGCTTCTTCTCCTTCCTGCCGAAGGTGAAGCCGGGGGTGTCTTTTTCGACAATGAAGGCGCTGGCGCCGCGGGGACCCTTTTCCTTGGCCGTTAAGGCAATAACGGTATATACCTCGGCATCGCCGCCGTTGGTGATAAATTGCTTGGTCCCGTTAATGATATAGCCGCCGCTGGTGGGCGTGGCCGTGGTCTTGATGCCGCCAGCATCGCTGCCAGCGTCGGCTTCAGTCAGGCCGAAGGCAGCCAGCTTCTTGCCGCTGGTAATATCAGGCAGGAATTTGCGTCTCTGCTCGTCAGTGCCGTACTCCAGCAGGGTGAATGTTCCCAGGCCGCTGGCGGCATAGCTGACGGCTATCCCGCTGCACACCCGGCTCAGCTCTTACACCACCAGACACAAATCAAGAAGGCCACCACCCAACCCCCCGTACTCCTCAGGAATATAGACACCGAACAGGCCAGCGTCAGCCAGGGTTTTCATTATCTCCCAGGGGAACTCTTCTTTTTCATCGAGGGCTGCCCGCACCGGCAACACCTTTTCCTCGGCGATGGTCCGTGTCAGATTCCTGATTTCCTTCTGCTGCTCGGTTAAGAAATAATCCAAGACACTCCTCCCGAATGTGTTTCAAGAACTAAATTGAACTTATTATAAGCCGAGCCAACTACCCGCTGTCAAGGCTGGGGTCAAACCTTGACACTATACCAGCATTAAAGGTATATGTATATATTGGTGCCCCCCAGAGTCAGCATAAGTTAGGGCACAGTAGAAGGAGGTGACTCAATGACAGCCAAGGCGTTTGTGCTAATTGAAACGGCAGTGGGCCGAAACAAGGAAGTAGCCAATGCCCTGAAAAAGCTAAAGGGAGTAAAATCGGTTGATGTTGTTACCGGGCCTTATGATATAATCGCTATAATGGAAGGCGAAAGCCTGAACGACATCGGCGACCTGGTTACCGGCCAAATTCACCCCATCTCTGGCATCTCCCGAACCGTGACTTGCCTGGCAATAAAGGGAGCCTAAACCCCTATTTGGATTTCTGATTTCAGATAAACCAAACCTGACCGCTGGAAGGGAGAACCGAAGTATGGATTTTAGACTGAGTGAGGAGCAGGAGAAATTCAGGCAGGAGATTAGAGACTTTCTGGAAGGTGAGATAAAGCAGGGGCTGTGGGAGCCTAGCTGCGATGCCTGGATAATGGGCCACGACCCCGAGTTTACCAAGAGGGTATCCAAGAAGGGCTGGATTGGGCTGACCTGGCCCAAGGAGCACGGGGGGCAGGGACGCTCGTATGTCGACCGCCTTATCCTGACCGAGGAGATGCTGCGCTACGGAGCGCCCGCCGCCTGCCACTGGTTTGCCGACCGACAGATAGGCGGCGCCGTCGTCCACTACGGCACCGAAGAGCAAAGGAAAGAGCTACTGCCCATGATTTTGAGGGGTGAAGCCTATGTCGGGCTGGGCATGAGCGAGCCCGATGCCGGCAGCGACCTGGCTTCACTGAAGACCAAAGCCACCGAGGACGGCGACAGCTATATTATTGACGGGCAGAAGACCTGGACCAGCGGCGGCAGCCACATGAACTGGATTTACCTGGTGGCCCGAACCGACCCCGATGCCCCCAAGCACAAGGGCATCAGCGAGTTCTTCTTCCGCACCGATCTGCCCGGGGTAAATGTGGTCCCCATCGCTGATATTACCGGGGGAGTGCACTTTAACGAGGTCTTCTTCGAAAACGTGCGCATCCCCAAGACAAGCCTTATCGGCGAGAAGAACAGGGGCTTTTACCAGATTCTGAACCAGCTCGATTACGAGCGAAGCGGCATGGAACGGTTGATGGCGAACTATCCCCTCTTCGAAGCCCTCATCCAGTACACCAAGGAAACCAGAAGAAACGGCCAGCCGTTATCCCGGGACCGGCTGATTCGCTCTCAGTTGGCGCAGCTAAAGATAGAGCTTGAAATCGGGCGGCTTCATATGTACCGCGTGGCTATGGTTATGGACGAGGGGCGCGCCCCCAACTGGGAATCATCGATGTCCAAGGTATACGGCACCGCCTTCGAACAACGCCTGGCCGGCGCCGCCATAGAGATTCTGGGGCTCTACGGGCAGCTTTCGCCCCAGTCGAAATGTGTGCCGATAAAGGGCATGGCCTATCACTCTTATCTGTCATCCAAGGGCTACAGCCTTCAGGCGGGCACCTCGGAGATTCTAAAGAACATTCTGGCGCTAAGAAAGCTGGAGCTGCCCAGCCAGTAAATTGATTAGCAGGCTTAACTAGGAGGCAATAATAATGCAGTTAGCTCTCTCTGAAGAACAGGAAATGTTAAAGACAATGGCTCGTGATTTTCTCAGCGATAAGCTGCCCAAGACGGTGGTTAAAGAGATAGAGGAGAGCGAGCTGGGCTATTCGCCGGAGATATGGAAGGAAATGGCCGGGCTGGGGTGGATGGGTTTAGCCTTCCCCGAAAAGTACGGCGGCAGCGATATGAGCTTCCTCGACCTGGCCATATTACTAGAGGAAATGGGCAGGGCCTGCCTGCCCGGTCCCTACTTCTCCTCGGTGGTCTTGAGCGGCCTTGCCATTCTCGATGTCGGCAGCGAGGAGCAGAAAGCGGCCTACCTGCCCAAGATAGCCAGCGGCGAGGCAATATTTACCCTGGCTTTGACCGAAGCCAGCGCCAGCTATGACGCCAGCGGCATCGAGACCAAAGCCAGCGCCGAGGGCGATAACTATATCATAAGCGGCACCAAGCTCTTTGTCCCCGACGCCAATGTTGCAAATTGTATGCTGGTGGTGGCCAGGACCGATAAGGGGATTACCATATTTATCGTTGATGCCAAGAGCGCGGGCATAAGCCATACGGTTTTAAAGACCATCGCCGAAGACAAGCTCTGCGAGGTGGTCTTCGACAAGGTAAAGGTGCCCAAGGCAAACATCCTGGGCGGGTTGGACAAAGGTTGGCCAGCGGTAGAGAAGATAATCCAGCGGGGGGCGGTGGCTAAATGCTGCGAGATGGTGGGCTGCATCCAGCAGGCGCTGGATATGACCGTTGAATACGCCAAGGACAGGAAGCAGTATGGCCGCCCCATCGGCAGCTTTCAGGTTATCCAGCACTACTGCGCCGACATGGCCACCGATGTTGACGGCACTCGGCTCTCTGCCTACCAGGCCGCCTGGATGCTGAGCGAGGGTCTTCCCTGCACCAAAGAGGTCGCTATCGCCAAGGCCTGGGCTGGCGAAGCCTGCCAGCGGGTCATGGCCCTAGCCCACCAGATTCACGGCGCCATCGGCGTGACCATAGACCACGACCTGCAGTATTACACGCGGCGGGCGAAAGCGGCTGAGGTCAGCTTCGGCGATGCTAGCTTCTACCGGGAGGTGGTAGCTAAAGAGATGGGGCTGTAATCATCTAAGCCAGGGTCTTCAGTCTGGCCAGAACTTCGTCTATGGTCGGCTTGGCGGTGGAAGCGCCCGAGGTTACCCCTATATTCTGCTTGCCCTGAAACCAGGCGGACTTGATATCTTCGGCCGTCTCCACCAGGCAGGTCTCAGCCGCCGTAGAGCACAGCTCAGCCAGGCGGTTGGTATTGGCGCTGCCATGCCCCCCGATAACCAGCATCAGGTCTACTTTTCCCGCCAGCTCCAGGGCTTGAGCCTGCCGCTTTCTGATGTCGTGACAGATGGTATCGATAACGCGCAGCTCGGAGTCGCGAGTAAAAGCGCCGTCAATGAGCCTCTTGACGAATTTTACGAAATCGGCAGGTATCTGGGTGGTCTGCGAGAGGACACCCAGGCGGCGGGGCAAAGGCTCCAGCTTGAAGATAGCCTTCTCGTCCAGGGTGGCCACCCCCTTCCCCTCCGCCCAACCGAGGACGCCCTTGACCTCGGTATGGTCGGCATCGCCATAAATAATGATCAGAAAACCGGCTTGAGCCAACCTGCGGGCGGCGGTCTGAAGGCGGTGAACGAAGGGGCAGGTGGTATCAACAATGTCGATTTTTCGCGCCCGAATCTTCTCCTCCACTTTGGGGGCTACGCCGTGGGAGCTGATTGC
>JAUWXS010000041.1 GCA_030616265.1 Dehalococcoidia bacterium | reverse complement strand
GAAAAAGGAAGGCTGATATGAGCCATATAAGGGGTCGCTTTAAGAAAAAAGCGGATAAACTGGTAGACGAATACACCACCTCTATTCCCTTCGACTGGCGTCTCTATCCCTACGACATCGCCGGCAGCATCGCCCACGCCCATATGCTGGCCAGGCAGGGGATAATCCCCGATAAAGACGCGGAAACTATCGTCAACGGATTAACAGTGATTCAGCGCGAGATAGAGGGAGGTGAGTTTCCCTTCCAGGCGGAGCTGGAAGATATCCACATGAATATCGAAGCCCGCCTCATCGAAATTGTGGGGGAGGTGGGGGGCAAGCTCCATACCGCCCGTTCCCGCAACGACCAGGTGGCTCTGGATTTGCGCCTCTTTACCCGGGATGCTATCGAGAGTACCCTGGCTCAGCTCGAGGAACTGCAACGGGCAATCATCGCCCTGGCTGAAGCCAATAAAGAGGTAATCATTCCCGGCTACACCCACCTGCAGACGGCGCAGCCCGTCCTGCTGGCTCATCATCTTTTGGCCTATTTCGAGATGCTTCGGCGCGATACCGAGCGCTTTACCGATTGTCTTGGGCGCACCGATGTTATGCCCCTGGGCAGCGGCGCCCTGGCTGGTGTCGCCTATAAAATTGACCGCGAATTTGTCGCTAGAGAACTTGGCTTCGACCAAATAAGCCGTAACAGCCTGGACGCCGTCTCGGATAGAGACTTTGTCCTGGAATACCAGGCGGCGGCGAGCTTCTGCATGATGCACCTCTCCCGCCTGGCTGAGGAGATTATTCTGTGGTCTTCCGCCGAGTTTAACTTCATCGAGCTCGACGAGGCTTACGCCACCGGCTCCAGCATTATGCCCCAGAAAAAGAACCCCGATGTCGCCGAGCTGGCGCGGGGCAAGACGGGGCGGGTCTACGGCAACCTGATGGCGCTACTGACCACGATGAAAGCCCTCCCCCTGGCCTATAACCGCGATTTGCAGGAGGATAAAGAAGTCCTCTTCGACAGCGTGGAAACCCTGCTCTCCACCCTGGAGGTGTTCACCGGCATGCTCAAGACCCTCAAGGTCAATGCCGAAAACGCTAGGCGTGCGGTTGATGAGGGCTATATTTTAGCCACCGACCTGGCCGACTACCTGGTCAAGGAGGGTAAAGCCTTCCGTACCGCCCATGAGGCGGTGGCTAAGCTGGTGAGCTACGCCATAGGCAAGAATAAACCCTTATCCAAGCTCAGCCTGGCTGAATATAAAAAGTTTTCTCCTCTCTTCGAGAAAGACGTTTTCTCCATTACCGTAGAATCCTCTATCGCCGCCAGGGACGTTATCGGCGGCACCGCCCCCAAACAGGTGGCGAAGGCTTTAGCCGCCGCCAAGAAATCGCTCGGAGCTAAGGGTGGCTAACCCTCAGGTAAAACTGGCACCGTCCATTCTCTCCGCCGATTTCGCCCGCCTGGGCGAGCAGGTAGCCGAAGCCACTAAAGCTGGCGCCGACTACATTCATGTTGATGTTATGGACGGGCATTTTGTCCCCCAGATAACCATCGGCGCCCCGGTGGTGGCGGCGGTGCGTAAGTGGACCGATTTACCTTTAGATGTCCACCTCATGATTGAAGCCCCCGAGCGCCAGATTAACCAGTTTGCCGAAGCCGGCGCCGACATTATCACCGTTCATATAGAGACCTGCCCTGATATTAATCAGCTGGTGTCGGCAATCAAAGGTCTGGGGGTTAAGGCGGGGGTATCGCTCAATCCGGAAACGCCGCTAACCGCCGTCACCGAAATCCTGCCTTCATTAGACTTAGTCCTGGTGATGACGGTCCATCCTGGCTACGGCGGGCAGCCCTTTATCGAATCAACGCTGGAAAAGATAGCCCGGTTGCGCGCCGAGCTGGATAAAAAGGGTCTGACTGCCGAGCTGGAGGTGGATGGGGGAATCAATGCTCAGACTGCGCCCAGGGTAGTCAAGGCGGGGGCGAGGGTACTGGTGGCGGGGGCAGCTGTTTTTAGTTCGGGGCAGACGGTAAAAGAGGCTCTGGGGGAGCTAAGGGCTGGCTTGCTTTAGCCATCTTGTGCTGGGTGCGCAGGCATCGGGTGCAGAGGTTCATCCGTTTCGTCTCGCCGCCTATGGTGATGGTGACGGGATGAATATTGGGCACCCAGCGTCGCTTGGTATGGCGCTTAGAGTGGCTTATATTATGACCGAACATGGGCGTTTTGCCGCATAAATCACACTTCAAGTTTTGCTCCTTTGACTATTGAACAAATTTAGGGTAGAATTTCGCTCATAACTCGTAAATAGCAACCTAAATATTAACATAGCCAGCCGATTCTGGCAAGGACGGAGTTAGATGGGGCAGACCAAGTCTATCAACGGGCAGGATTTAAGGGAGATGTTCGCTGCCGCCACTACCTGGCTGGAGAAGAGCTCCGCCGATATTGATGCCCTTAACGTCTTCCCTGTGCCCGACGGCGATACCGGGACTAACATGCTGCTTACCATGCGCTCCACTATAGAGGAAGCCCAGCAGGCTACTGACCATAGCATTTCCGGCGTATCTCAGGCTATGGCTAAGGGGGCGCTGGTAGGGGCGCGGGGCAACAGCGGCGTAATCCTGTCGCAGATTTTCAGCGGCCTGTCGCAGAGTTTAGCTGATAAAGAATCAATTACCGGCAAGGAGCTGGCTGATGCCCTGACTAGGGCGTCAACGGTGGCTTATGCTGGTTTAAGCAATCCCGTAGAGGGGACCATTCTTACCGTAATCAGAGAGGCGGCTGAGGCGGCAAAAGCCCACGCCGCCACCGTCAGCGATGACGTGGTCTTGGTTGTGGAAGCCACGGTCAACGCCGCCAAGGAATCGGTGGCTAATACCCCCACCCTGCTGCCGGTACTGATGGAAGCCGGGGTGGTGGATGCGGGGGGGCAGGGGCTCTATACCATCCTGGAAGGCGCTCTCCACTACCTCAAGGGCGAGATGGAGCAGCTAAAATTGCGCCGGCCCTGGATGGTAGCCAGCAGCGTGCCCCTCACGGCTAAAGCCCCCCAGATGGTGGGCGTAGAAGAAGTCCCCTACGGCTATTGCACCAATTTCGTTATCAAGGGCGAGGGACTCAATCCCGACAAGCTCAGGAAGCGGCTGGAAAAGAGGGGGGAATCGGTGATTGTCGTCGGCGATGACTCCGTCGTCAGGGTTCACATTCATACCCTCGACCCCGGCGACGTTGTGAGCTATGTCGTCCCCCTGGGCACTTTGCATCAGATAAGCATCCGCAATATGGACGAGCAGCACCGCGATTTCATCGAAATGCAAAAAGAGAGGATGCCAGCGGTTGAGGTAGCTATTGTGGCCGTGGTGGTCGGGGAGGGCTTGAGCAACGTCTTTGCCAGTCTGGGGGCGACCTTTATTGTGCCCGGCGGGCAGACCATGAACCCCAGCACCAAGAACCTGCTCCAGGCTGTGGACTTGGTGGCTTCGGAAAAGGTCATTATCCTGCCCAATAATAAAAATATCGTGCTCACCGCCAACCAGGTACAGTCGCTGACCCAAAAGACCATTGAGGTGGTGCCTACCACGACCATACCCCAGGGCGTAGCGGCGCTTTTGGCCTTTGATTATGAGGCTGATATGGAGACCAACGCCCAGAATATGAACAAGGCTAAGGCAGCGGTAAAGTCCATTGAGGTTACCCGGGCGGTGCGCTCAACCCGGCTGGGCGGACTGGATATTAAGAAGAAACAGGCAATCGGTTTTCTGGATGGAGACCTGGTAGCTGTGGGCGATAAGCCCGACGCCGTGGTTCAGGATGTACTGACCAGAGTGAAGCTGGATGAGGCTGAGGTGATAACTATCTATTACGGGGCTGACACTACCTCGGCTGAGGCGGAGCAGATCGTTGCCGCCATTAATGAGCAGCACTCCCAGCTTCAGGTTGAGGTAGTTCAAGGCGGTCAGCCTCACTATAACTATATTGTCTCTGTGGAGTAGAGGGGAGGGTTAGTTATGACGGTAAAAATTGTTACCGACAGTCTGGGTGACATACCCTCCGAGGTGGCTGAAGAGCTGGGAATTACCGTAATCCCGCTGAATGTCCTCTTCGGGGAGGGAATCTACCGGGACGGCGTTGACCTGACCACCGAGCAGTTCTACCAGAAGCTGATAAAGAGCAAGGTCTTACCCACCACCCAGATCCCCAGCCTGGGCGTGTTCGTCCAGACCTACGATGAGCTGGCTGAAGAGACGCAAGAAATCCTGGTCATCGCTAATTCCCATAAGCTCAGCGCCAGCTACGAAGCCATGGTGCAGGCTGTTGGCCAGATGAAGCGCCAGTGTCGGGTGGAGGTGATTGATTCCCAGTGGGTGCTTATGGCCCAGGGCCTGATAGTTATCGCCGCCGCCAGGGCGGCTAAAAGCGGAGCCAGCCTTGATGAGCTGATGGCTCTAACCCGAAAGAATATCCCCCGCACCGATGCTCGCATGGTTTTAGATACCCTGAACTACCTTGAAGAAGGCGGGCGCATCGGCAAGGCACGCGCCTTTCTGGGGTCAAGGCTTAAGGTGACCCCGATACTGGGCATAAGAGACGGCGAAGCTTTCCCCTTTGCCAGGGAGCACTCCCGGGCCAGGGCCATAGACCACCTCTATGACTTCGCCACCAGCTTTACCCATATCGACGAGATGGCGGTGGAACATGCCACCACCCCCGATGAAGCCGAGATGTTAGCCAAGCGGCTGAAAGCTAAATTCCCTAAAACGCATATCTACCGTTCCATGGTGAGCCCGGTAATCGGGGCGCACGTTGGCCCCCGGGTGCTGGGGGTAGCCGTGCTCGGGGACAGGGGGTAACGATGACGGTCAAGATTATCACCGACAGCGTGGCTGACCTGTCGCCCCAGGTGGTTAAGGAGATGGGCATCTCGGTAGTGCCGCTGCGCGTTCGCTTTGGCGATGAGGTCTACCGCGACGGCATAGACCTCACTCCCGACCAGTTCTACGGGAAGCTCAAAACGAGCAAGATCTTCCCCAATACCTCGGTGCCGTCGCCGGCCGACTTTGTCCAGGTTTACGACAAGCTGTCTGAAGAAACGGATGAAATCCTGGCTATTCTTGTCTCCGCCAGGCTCAGTGCTACCTATGAGGTGGCGCTGCAGAGTATAGGGAAGATGAAGCGTAAATGCCGCGTCGAGCTGCTCGATTCCCAAACGGCGACCATGGCTGAGGGCTTTATCGTCATGGCGGCGGCGAAGGCGGCAAAAAGTGGCGCCAGCCTCGACGAAGTGATAGAAGTCGCCCGCAGGGCCATCCCCCGCGTAGATTTTCGGGCTGCTTTCGATACCCTGGACTATCTGAGAAGAGGCGGCCGCATCGGTCGGGCGCAGGCTTTTCTGGGCTCGATGCTCAGGATAAACCCCATCATCGCCCTCAAAGACGGCGTGGTCGAGCCTGCCGGCAGGACCCGTTCCCGGGCTAAGGCGATAGACCTCCTCTACGAATTCGCCGCTGACTATTCCCTTATCGAGGAGATGGCGGTAGAGAATACCGCCTGCCCTGATGAGGCTGAGGCATTGCTTGAGCGGCTCGGCGCTATATTCCCCAAAGAGCGTATCCATCGCTCCCGGATGACCCCGGTAATCGGCACCCATACCGGCCCCGGGCTGCTGCTGGTGGCGGTGTTGGGGGATAAGGAGTAGCCATGACGGTCAAGATTGTAACTGATAGCTCGGCGAGCATTCCGGCCCAGGTGGTTAAGGAACTGGGGATTACCGTAATTCCGTCGTTGATTCGCTTTGGCGAAGAGGTCTACCGCGATGGCGTTGACATCACTACCGAGCAGTTCTACGAGAGGTTAACCAAGGATAAGGTCCACCCCACCACCTCATTGCCGCCGCCGCAGACCTTTGCCGATGCCTACGAAAAGCTGGCTGAAGAAGCCGATGAAATCGCGGTCATTACTATTTCCCGTAAGCTGAGTGCTGTCCCTGAGGTAGCTGTGCAGGCTATCGGCTTGATGAAAAAGAAATGTCGGGTAGAGGTGATTGACTCCAACTTGGCGCTTATGTCCGAGGGGCTAATAGTTATCACGGCGGCTCGGGCGGCTAAAGATGGCGCCAGCCTCGACGAGGTAACGGCCCTGGTGCGCCAGAATATCCCCCGGGTGGACCTGCGCATGGCTTTCGACACCCTGAAATACCTGAGGCGGGGCGGGCGCATCGGCCACGCCCAGGCTTTGCTGGGGTCGATGCTCAAGATAAACCCCATTCTCTGCCTCAAAGATG
>JAUWXS010000073.1 GCA_030616265.1 Dehalococcoidia bacterium | reverse complement strand
ACAAGATGACCTTTGTCTCTACCGGGGGCGGGGCTTCACTCCGCTTCTTGAGTGGCGAAAAACTGCCCGGTGTTGAGGTACTACTCAATAGAGAGGGCTAAATATAATGGATAGTTTAGAGCTAATCAGGGGGCTCTCCAGACCTTCCCCCACCAAGATCGTGCTGCTGGTTATTGATGGACTGGGCGGACTGCCCCACCCCAAAACAGGCAAAACCGAGCTGGAGACAGCTAATACCCCAAATCTGGACCAACTAGCCGCAAAGAGTATATGCGGTCTTATTGACCCGATAGGCCCGGGGATAACTCCGGGCAGCACCCCCGGTCACCTGGCCCTGTTTGGCTATGACCCGATCAAATTCAACATGGGGCGGGGGGTGATAGAGGCAACGGGTATTGATTTCGACCTGAAGCCGGGAGACATAGCCGCCAGGGGTAACTTCTGCACTGTCGATGAAGCAGGGTTGATCACCGACCGACGGGCGGGGCGTATCTCCACTGAGAAGTGCGCCGAGCTGTGCCAGCTGCTGGACGGACTGGTTCTAGATGGGGTTAAGCTCTTCGTCTTACCGGTCAGGGAGCACCGCTTTGTCATCGTCTTTCGGGGAAAGGGGCTGGCTCCTGAAGCCAGCGATTCTGACCCCCAGCAGCTAGGAGTAACACCAAAGGCGGTTAGCGCCCTGAATCCGCAGGCTGACTTGATGTCGGTAGTGGCTAATAAGTTTATAGCTCAAGCCAGGACGGTCTTGGCCAAGCACCACCCCGCTAACATGCTGCTGCTGCGCGGCTTCTCCCAGCGTCCCCACCTCCCCACCATGCCTGAGGTTTATAAATTAAAGCCAGCCGCCATTGCCTGTTACCCCATGTATCGCGGACTGGCTAAGTCAGTCGGGATGCAGGTCCTGGAGACCGGCGCGGCTATCACTGATGAAATGGCTACCCTGAAAAAGAACTATACTAATTACGACTTCTTCTTCTTACATATAAAGGGGACTGACTCCGCCGGCGAGGACGGCGACTTCGAGCGTAAGGTCAAGCTCATAAAAGAGGCGGATAAGGCTCTGCCCAGCCTGACCAGCCTCAAACCCGAGGTCATTGTGGTTACTGGCGACCATTCCACGCCCGCCATGCTCAAGGGTCATAGCTGGCACCCGCTGCCCATAGTTATCTACTCTGAGTGGTGCCGCCCCGATAGGGTAGGCGAGTTTTCCGAGTCAGCCTGTATTTTGGGGGGACTAGGACGGGTCCCCGCTACCCAGATTATGCCCCTAGCCATGGCTAACGCCCTGAAGCTGGCTAAATTTGGCGCTTAAGGAGGTGCGTGATGCGCGTACCGATGATTGCCGGTAACTGGAAAATGCATACCACGGTAGAGGAAGCCATCGAGCTGGTCATCAAGATGCGCTACGAGCTTGACCGGATAGATAATGTAGACAAGGTGATATGCCCACCCTTCGTTTCCCTGGACGCCATCAAAACGCGGCTTGAGGGGAGTACGATAAAACTGGGAGCGCAGGACCTCCACTATGAGGAAAAGGGGGCATTTACCGGCGAAATCTCGCCGCAGATGGTGGCTGACCTCTGTGACTATGTTATTGTCGGCCACTCCGAGCGCCGGCAGTAT
The DNA here is from genome assembly GCA_030616265.1 of Dehalococcoidia bacterium. Lineage (GTDB taxonomy): Bacteria > Chloroflexota > Dehalococcoidia > Dehalococcoidales > BS750m-G39 > E44-bin88. Next base: position 2,780 of record JAUWXS010000073.1, on the reverse strand, counting down.
TTTGGCGAGACCATAGAGATTGTGGACAAGAAGGTCAAAGCGGCATTGAAGATGGAACTTAAGCCAATCCTGTGTATCGGCGAAAGCTCGGAAGAAAACGAGGCGGGCAAGACGGAGGAGGTGCTAACCAAGCAGCTAATCTCGCCCTCAGCCCGTTTATACCATCTCGGCGGCATGGTCTTAGCCTATGAGCCGATCTGGGCTATCGGCACCGGCCGTCCCGCCAGCGGGGAAGGAGCCAATAAGACCATTAGCTTTATCCGCCAGTATATCGCCAAACAACTGGGCAAGGCAATTGCCCAGGAGGTACGTATCCTCTACGGCGGTAGCGTAACCGCCGAAAATATTGCCGAGTTCATAAGGCAACCTGAGATAGACGGTGCTCTGGTCGGCGGAGCCAGCCTCAAGGTGAGCGGGTTCCTGAGCATAGTCAAGCAGACCGCGGAGATTAAGGGGGCAAAATGAACCGTCTGCTGGGTATAGTCGGCCCCACCGGCGTCGGCAAAAGCCGCCTGGCTATTCAGCTGGCGCAGGCCCTGGGCGGAGAGATAGTCAATGCCGACAGCCGACAGATTTACCGCTATATGGATATCGGCACCGCCAAACCCACCCCCCAGGAGCGAGCTATTGTCCCGCACCACCTGATTGATATCGCCAGCCCCAACGAAAACTTCAGCCTGGCTCAATATCAACAGCTGGCCATCAGGACTATTGAGGACATCCAACAGCGAGATAAGCTGCCCATAGTGGTAGGCGGCAGCGGGCAGTATGTCTGGTCGGTGCTGGAGGGGTGGGGAATACCGCAGGTAGCGCCCAACCCCGAATTCAGGCAGGGTCTGGAGGAGAGGGCTTCGATGGGGGAGGGAGACAAGCTCCATAATGAGCTTAATGCTGTTGACCCGGAGGCAGCAGAGCAGATTGACCCCCGCAACGTGCGCCGCACCATAAGGGCGCTTGAGGTATTCAATGAGACCGAGACCCCTTTTTCCCGGCTTAAGCACAAAGAGGCACCGCCGTTCAACATCTTCGTAATAGGCCTGACCGCAGACAGGGAGGAGCTGTACCTCCGCATTGATTCGAGGGTGGACAGGATGATAGAGGAGGGCCTGGTTGACGAAGTCAAGCGGCTGGTGAGTAGAGGCTTTGACTTTAATATGCCAGCCATGTCCAGCATAGGCTACAGGCAGATTGGACTGTTTCTCAGTGGTGAGCTAACCCTGCCCGGCGCTATCCAGCAGATCAAATTTGAGACCCACCGCCTTGCCCGACAGCAATACACCTGGTTCCAGCTGGAAGACACCAGGATACACTGGTTTGACATACAGAGAACGGCCGTTTCACAAATCATGGGGCCTCTGAACAAGTTCTTAAGAGGCAGCAACTCATGAATTTCACCAAGCTGCAGGGAGCCGGCAATGATTTTGTCCTGGTGGAGGCTGATAAAAAGCAGCTTAACTGGCCAAAGCTGGCGGTCGCTATGTGCCACCGCCACTTCGGTATCGGCGGCGACGGCTTGCTGTTGCTGCTGCCCTCGGATAAAGCCGACCTCAAGATGAGAATATTCAATCCCGACGGCTCCGAGGCCGAGGCTTGCGGCAACGGCTTGAGGTGCCTGGTCAAATATGCCTTAGACAAGGGGCTGGCTGGCAGTAAAACCCGGGAAATATCGGTGGAAACGATAGCGGGGATAAGAAAAGCCAGGCTGTACGCCAAAGGCAAGGCAACCATTATCCAGACAGGCATGGGCGAGCCGAAATTTGCCGCCAAAGAGATACCGGTAGCGCTGGAGCCAGGAGGCGACTTCTCGCCGTCAAAGCCGCTATTAGACTACCCGGTCACAGTAGACGGCAGGAAGCTGGCTCTAAGCTTTGCCGCCATAGGCAATCCTCATGCCGTTTACTTCGGGCAGCAGCCGGTAGCTGACTTCCCTCTGTTGCAACTGGGGCCCAAGGTGGAGCAGCACTCGCTATTCCCCAACAGGGTAAACTTTGAGGTTGCCAGGGTGCTAAGCCCCAAGCAGATAGAAGGTAGGGTGTGGGAAAGGGGGGTTGGGGAGACACTGTCCTGCGGTAGCGGCGCCTGCGCCATAGCCGTTTTAGCCCAGCTACATGGTTATACCGATAATAAAGTTGACATAAAACTACCGGGGGGAATCTTAGGCGTGGAGTGGGACGGGACAGGGGAGGTGTTCCTCAGCGGTACGGCTGAAATCGTATTTAGCGGAGAGTGGCCAGATGAGAATATCGCGAAGAATTGAGAACTTACCGCCTTATCTTTTTGCCGAAATAAGCCAGAAAATCGCTGAAAAAAGGGCTAAGGGTGAAGAGGTGATCGACTTTGGCGCAGGTGACCCCGATATCCCCACCCCAGCCCACATAATTGACAAGCTGTGTCGGGCAGCCAAAGACCCTGCTAATCACCGCTATCCCGAGACCGCAGGCTTGCCTGAGCTGCGCCAGGCTATAGCTAAGTGGTACAAGAAGCGCTTTGATGTCGACCTTGACGCCGACAAAGAGGTATTGCCCCTCATCGGCTCCAAGGAAGGCATCGCCCACATTGCCTTTTGCTTTATCGACTACCGGGATGTTGCCTTAGTGCCCGACCCATCGTACCCCGTCTATGCAGTAAGCACCACTTTAGCCAGCGGCTCTCCTTACTATTTGCCCCTCACCGAAGAGAACGACTTCCTGCCCGACCTGGATGCCGTGCCCGCCCATGTCCTGAAGAAGGCCAAACTGCTCTGGCTAAACTACCCCAATAACCCCACCAGCGCCGTGGCT
>JAUWXS010000025.1 GCA_030616265.1 Dehalococcoidia bacterium | reverse complement strand
TACAATAGCGGCGCGGGGTGGAGCAGTGGAAGCTCGTTGGGCTCATAACCCAAAGGTCGCAGGTTCGAATCCTGCCCCCGCTACCAAAGAAAAGGAGGCAAGTTCAATTGGGCTTGCCTTTAATTTTGCCCCTGAGAAGTCTTATGATAATATGGCTATGAACAATGAGGTCGATGGCTCCAAGAAAATAAACGAAGGGAGATATGAGTTATGCCACGCAAAAGGCCACCCGTATTTTATCCTGCCCTACTAGTCATAGACATGCAAAACGGCTTTTGTGCTCCTGGGGGTTCATACGAAGAGTATGGTGGTCACATCGGGGCTGATATTAATGCGTACAGGAAGATCATACCGAATATTGCGATGGTGATAGCTGCCTGTCGTGAACTACAAATACCTGTTTTCTACACCCAACAAGTTAGAGAGGAATCGGGCATAGATCTTTACACGCGAATGCACCGGATTATACCAAGCAGAAGGGCAGAATTCCTCAGGATACCCGCATGCGTGCGGGGAACATGGGATGCAGAGATACTCGATGAACTTCGACCAATGGAGGGCGAGCACATAGTCGTCAAGAGGCGAGATTCCGCCTTCCAAGACACTGAACTAAATCTGTGGCTGAGGAGTATCCATGCTAATACGCTCATATTTACCGGCGTAGACACTGGAATCTGTGTAGAGAATACCCTAACGGACGGATTCAATACGGGTTATGATGTAATATTAGTGGAAGATGCCACCGCATCTTCTTGGCCAGAGATACGTAAGGCTACTCTAATGAAGGTGAGGGGTTCGTATGGCTGGGTATTGACAACAGAAAAACTTGTGGAGATGCTACACGCTTCTAAATGTGGAGAGGGAGCCTTTAGGTTCCCTCAATAGCTGCTACCAAAGATAATAAGCTCATATAGCCCCTCGTCCCCTTCGAATCCTGCCCCCGCTACCAAGATTGTGGGATAGATAAGTTAATATGTTAGAATAGTGTCAAAGGCTTCTTAACCGGATTCATTGGAGGGAGGAGATAAGAATTGGAAGAGAAAATAACCTACTTTGAGACGGCGGGGTTGGAGAACACCGAGGAAACGCTGCGCCTGGCAGCCGAGCGAGCCAAGGCTCGGGGTATAACTAAAATCGTCCTCGCCTCGACGACGGGAGAGACCGCCCGTCTAGCCGCAGAGCGTTTTGCCGGCACCGGGATTAAGATGGTGGTCGTGCCTCATCAATACGGCTTTATCGGAAAACAGAGGTTTCCCGCGGCGCTGGTCTCCGAGCTGGAGCAGAAAGGGCACCGCGTTCACTTCGGCACCATGTTGTTCCACACCGACGGCTTCTACGGTACGACAACACCCAGCGTCATGGCTACCCTTCTTCGCACCCTATGCCAGGGAATGAAGGTCGGCGTCGAGATAATCCTGATGGCGACAGACGGCGGCTGTATCGATGCCGGGGAAAAGGTGATCGCCGTGACCGGCACCGGCCGTGGTTCCGACACCGCCGTGGTGGCTATTGCGGCTAATTCCACCAAGCTCAACGAGCTCCACATCACCGAGATTATCTGCAAGCCGCTGGAAACCAAGTCGTGGCCAGCCGGCGTCAGGCCTCCCCTAAGACCCGAACCGAAGAGCAAGACAGCTAACTAAAAGCGGTGTTTTGCGTTATATATTATAAACGGGTTTTACGGACAGCCGAGGGAGGCGTGAGATGAACAAGGCGCTTCTGTGCGTAATAAGCGTGCTGATGCTGACATTGATGTTGGGGCTGGCGGCTTGTCCCCGGGCGACAGGCGGTGAGTTGCTACAATCAGAGAAGCCGCGAGAGACGGCACCGCAGGTCAGCGCCGACAACCTGGCAACCCTGGTTGAAGGCAACAGCGCTTTCGCCTTCGACCTCTACCAGCAGCTCAGAGAGACGGACGGCAACCTTTTCTACTCACCCTATAGCATCTCTCTGGCTTTAGCCATGACCTACGGCGGTGCCCGCAGCGAAACCGAAGAGCAGATGGCCGACGCCCTCCGCTTTAGCCTGCCTCAGAACCAGCTGCACCCGGCCTTCAACGCGCTGGCTCTGGAGCTGGATAGCCGCAGTGAGGGCACCCAGGGCAATGACGGCGAGGGTTTCCGGCTGAACATCGTCAATGCCATCTGGGGGCAGCAGGACTATGAGTTCCTGGCCGAGTTCCTCGACCTGCTGGCGGTGAACTACGGCGCGGGCTTAAGAGTCCTTGATTTTATCGGCGCGACGGAAGAGTCCCGCATCACCATCAACGACTGGGTGAGCGAGCAGACGGAGGAGCGGATTGAGGACCTGATTCCGGAGGGCCTGATTAGTCCGCTGACCCGCCTCGTCCTGACCAACGCCATCTACTTCAACGCCGCCTGGGAATACCCCTTCGAAGAAGATATGACCGAGGACGGAATCTTTTACCTGCTCGACGGCGGCGAGGTGACGGTGCCCATGATGAGGCAAACGGAGACCTTCGGCTATGCCGAGGGCGATGGCTATCAGGCGGTAGAATTGCCGTATGACGGCGGCGAACTCTCCATGGTAATCCTGCTGCCCGCGCCCGGCCAGTTCGAGACATTCGAAGAGGCGCTGGACGCCGCGCAGGTGGACGGAATCATCGGCAGTCTGGAGGACAGGCGGGTTAGCTTGACCATACCGAAATTCGAATTCGATTCCAGTTTCAGCCTGAAAGGGGCCCTGTCGGCAATGGGTATGCCCCTTGCTTTTTCCATGAGCGCCGACTTTTCGGGGATGACGGATAATCCAGAGCTTTTCATAGCGGATGTGGTGCACAAGGCTTTTGTCTCCGTCAATGAAGCCGGCACCGAAGCGGCGGCGGCCACCGCAGTAGTGATGGTACCGATATCGATGCCGCCAGAACCGGCCGAGGTTACCATCGACCGACCGTTTATCTTCTTAATCCGTGACATTGAGACGGGGGCGATACTGTTTGTGGGGCGCACTCTGGACCCGAGCGCTTAATTCGCCCGAACGGCAGGGTATTCGGCAACTGCTCAAAGAATTTTTAGAGCATCGCCAAGGGCGGTGCTTTTTTTGTTTTTAGTGCAGGTATTCGCCGGCATTTACCCCCAGCGTCTGCCCCGTTATCTTGTCGGCTTCGTCGGAGGCCATAAAGAGCACCGCGGCGGCAACGTCTTCCGGCTGCACCTTTTTGTGGATAAGCTGATGGTTGGCCACCAGTTCTTCGTAAAATTCCTGGGAATAGGTCGCCTGCATCGCCTCGGTCATTACCAGACCGGGTGCCACTGCATTTACGTTGATATTGAATTCGCCCAGCGCGGTGGCCAGGCCGCGGGTCATGGTGACCACACCGCCCTTGGAGGCGCTATAGTGAATAAAGTGGGGCAATCCGGAGAAGGCAACGGTTGAAGCCATATTGACAATTTTACCTCCGCCCTGCTTCTTCATGTAGGGAATAACGGCCTTACAGCACAGGAACACACCCTTAATATTCACCGCCAGAATCCGGTCCCAGTCCGCGGCCGTTAGCTTTTCCATCGGTTTCAGGAAATCCTTGGTCTCAATACTGCCGATGATGGCGGCATTGTTGACCAGGATATCTATCCGGCCAAAGCGGTCCACCGTCTTTTGAGCCATCGCGGCGGTGTCTTTTTCGCTGGTGACATCGGTCTTGAGCGCCAGCGCTTCCCCGCCGATGGCTTCTATCTCCTCGGCGACTGGTTCACAGTCAAGGACATCACAGATGGTTAATTTGGCGCCTTCTTGGGCGAAACGCAGGGCGAAAACCCGTCCCATGCCGCGGGCGCTGCCAGTAATGATAGCCACTTTATCTTTGAGCCGCATATCTTTACCCCCAATCAAAAGTCTGACCGAAGTATACTATAAAATAGCCAGTGGCAACCATCCCCCCTTCGGGGCTTGGCCGCGCTGCCCCCAGTGCGGGGGAGTAATCTGCTGCCACAACGGCATCTGTTTCGAGTGCGGGTTGGAGCGGCTAAAGAGTAAGAAGAAGAAGCGGTACAGGTGGGGGGAGGAGGAGTAGGGTTTGGGTGGTGACGCAGGGAATTTTTTCTTATTTACGGTTTCTTCCTGACTGCCGATAGAATAAGAGGGCATCCATTACGTATTCTATCTGATGTTTGGTTGGTGGTAAACCAAGCCTCCATTGAACTCCATCATAGGCAACACGATAGCGGTCTAGTATTTCATGCAAAGTAATAATAATCGTATCAATCTCCTGAACAGTAACGGGGAATTCTTTCATAACATCCACGCTCTTTGTCACTAAGTCCTTTTCAATATGTGCAAGCTTTTTATCCCGCCACACTTTTAGATTATTGACAGGTAAGCTCTCTACCTTCGCCCTGTCTTTTTCTACCATCTCCGCTGTTATATCTCTATGGAGTTTTACCCAATGTTCACAATCCTCACCATCTACCCCGCTTTTCAGCAAACGTTTCTTATAAGCTGCGGTAGAAAACAAACTTAGATTATTCCTTATAAATTCAAAAAAGACGTCCAAATACAGCGAATCTTTTTGTGTATCTATGAACCTGTTTATGCTCATTACTGTCGAAAAAAGGTTGGAATTCATAGTTACAGAAAAGAATGTAAGCGCTTCACTAAATTCGTCACGCCGAGTGCTCCTGATCTCTCTGAGATGCTTACATATTTCATAATGAGTGTACGCCGTATTTACTTCTTCCCGCAGCTTATCGTAATAGGCGAGAAATCGTTCGTCGGGTGAAAGCACATGATTTGACATCGTTATCTATACTTACATTAATTCCTAAAAAACCTCTACCTCGCCCACAGTAACCATAACCAGGTGCTGTGCCTTCATCTTCTTCTGGGCAAACTCCGCCGCCATGGAATCGAAAAGCTCGCCCTTATCCACGATCTTCACCTTGCCCCAGACCCGGCAGCCCTTGCCGGTGTTGGGGTCGAAGACCAGCGCCGAAAGCTGCGGGTTCTCCTTCAGGTTAGCCATCGTGCGCGGCGAAGCGATATCGACGAAGACAACATGCTCATCGTCCAGCACCCGAAACGAGCCTTTAATCGAGACATTGGACTTCCCGTTCATGCTGGAGGTGGCTACCAGCGCCGGACCACCCTCGGCGATTATTTTCTTGGCTTCCTCGGTTAGTTTGGCCATATTATGCCTCCTTTAGACTTAGTCGGGGCTATAGCTTACCCCGGTCTGGGGGGACTCCCATACCTCTACGGCAGTAATGGAGACCTTAGCCCCAGCCAGCTTAGATTTAAGCTCTTCATAGACGGTGGCGGCGATATTCTCCGAAGACGGGTTGAGCTTGTCAAAGGGGGGAATATCGTTGAGGTTGGTGTGGTCAAACCTTGACACGACCTCAGCCAGGTGCTGTTTTAGCTCGGTGAAATCGTAGGCCAGGCCGATGTCGTCGAGGCCGGAGGCTTCTATCTTAGCCACCACCTTAAAGCGGTGGCCGTGCACCGCCTCGCACTTGCCCCGATAGCCCCGCAGGGCGTGGGCGGCGTCAAAGTGCTGCTCCACCGATATCTGGTACAAGCTAGTCACCCTCCCACTTGAAGACGCCCTGGACCTCTTTTGCCGCCTTGAGCAACTCCTTGGCGGTCTTGCCCGTTACCGGGTGCACCACGTCGGGGGCAATCTCCACCAGGGGCACGAGGACAAAGGCCCTCTTGGCCATGCGGGGGTGGGGGATAACCAGCTCGGGGGTTTCCATAACCTCATCGCCATAGAGCAGGATATCGATATCTATGGTGCGGGGGGAGCCGGAGGGGCCACCCCACCGCCCCAGCTTGTTCTCGATGCCCTTGCCCAGCGCCAGCAGTGCCATCGGGGGGAGATTGGTGCTGACCTTGCAGACCAGGTTGAGAAAACGGGGCTGCTCGATATTGCCCACCGGCTCGGAATCGTATATGGAGGAAACCTTTTTTACCCGCAGCCTCTGCCCCAGAAACTCTAAAGCCCGGTCCAGATTGGCCTGGCGGTCTCCCAGATTGGAGCCCAGACCGAGATAGGCGGTTACCGATTCAATCGCCAATTTGCCTCCTCCGAATGATAACATCGCTCATACGGCAGGCCTTTACCATCTGCCCAACGTCATGAACCCGCACCATGTCAGCGCCGCGGGCAATGCCGATGGCCAGGGTGGCGGCGGTCGCCTCCAGGCGCTGGTCGGGCGGCTGGTTGAGCTTAAATTTACGCGATGTGCCGAGCAGAATGGGCCTGTTCAGAGCTTTTAGTTCGTCCAGGCGACGAATAATCTCCAGGTTCTGCTCGGGGTTTTTGCCAAAGCCAATGCCGGGGTCAATAATAATGTTCTGCCCAGCTACCCCAGCTTCCATAGCCTGCTTTATGCCCTTCTCCAGACTGGTAATAACCTCAGTAATTATATCATACCTGACGGCATCCTGTAGATAGCTGGCGATGATAAGGGGCACGCCGGCTTCGGCAGCTACCTGAGCCAGGCGGGGGTCTCGCCCCAAGCCCCAGACATCGTTTATCATGGCCGCGCCGGCATGCACCGCCCGGCTGGCCACCTCCGATTTATAGGTGTCGATGCTCATCGGCACCGAAAGCTCGCCAGCCAGCTTTTCGATAACCGGCATTACCCGCCGCAGTTCTTCGTCGGCCAAGACCGGCGGGGCGGCGGGGCGGGTGGACTCACCGCCGATGTCGATGATATCGGCGCCTTCATCAGCCATACGCTTTGCCTGAGCCACGGCGGCTCCGACATCATCGCCCAGCCCATCCCCGGAGAAGGAATCGGGAGTGAGGTTGAGGATACCCATAACATAGGTGCGCTCGCCCCAGCGCAGCTCCAGGTCGCCGCAGCGGGTGGTGGTTAAGGTCGTCTGGCTCTCCATACAAAAACTCTACCACATTTTAGCACCCTTTTGCTGCTGTTACTAGGTGGATTGGGGAATTTCAATTCTGAGCAACCCTCCCCCTGTATCCCCCTCCCTTGTAAGGGAGGGGGGAAGTAATTTTTTAAAGGGGCTTGCGCCCCTTTTAATCCCCTTGAAGGCAGGGTTTAACAACACCATCCCTATATAGGGCGGGTTCTGGGTGGGAAGAAAGACCTGGGCGGGGGGCGGTAAACGCTTACCAGACGGGCTTGCCTATCTGGTGAGCAATATGATATGATTATTGACGATTACACCCTATTTTTAGCCACCTATTTGGAGCCCAGATGACGATGAAGGATAAGCTGTCTAAACTATCTGAGCTGGAGAAAAAGGCCAGGGCGGGGGGTGGGGAAAAGCGCATCCAGCAGCAGCATGACAAGGGTAAGCTGACCGCTAGGGAGAGGATTGACCTCCTCCTCGACAAGGGCAGCTTCGAAGAGCTGGACCCGTTTGTTACCCACCGCGCCACCGAATTCGGCTTAGACAAACGGCAATACCTGGGCGATGCCGTGATTGCCGGCTTCGGCAAGATTGACGGCAGGACTGTTTTTATCTACGCCCAGGACTTTACCGTCCTCGGCGGAACGATATCCGAGGTATCGGCGCAGAAAGCCTGCAAGGTCATGGACTTAGCCGTCAAAAATGGGGCGCCCATAATCGCCATCTGGGACTCGGGCGGCGCCCGCATCCAGGAAGGGGTGATGGGCCTCTACGGCGTCGGCGAGATACTGCTGCGCAATACCCTGTGCTCCGGCGTTGTCCCGCAGCTGTCGGTAGTGATGGGGCCATCGGCGGGGGGAGCCGTCTATTCGCCAGCGATAACCGATTTCGTTTTCATGGTCAAGGGCACCAGCCAGATGTATATCACCGGGCCCGATGTGGTCAAGGCAGTTATCAGCATAGATATAACTCACGAAG
>JAUWXS010000036.1 GCA_030616265.1 Dehalococcoidia bacterium | reverse complement strand
CGGAGAAACTGCCGCTGGGGTTAGTGCTGATAGTGGTCATAGTAACCGCGTCGAAGGAGATGGTTATACTTGAGCTGGTGGCGAAGCCGGTGCCGCTAACGGTAACCGTGTCGCCGACAGCCCCCGAGGTGGGATTAATGGTTATCTTGGGCGAGACGATGAAGTTGACCGTAGGGGAATAGACTGTGGTATCTTTGCCCTTTACGGTATGGGTTCCTTTAGTGCTGGCGGGCACGGTGAAGGTGAAGCCAGTAAAGGCGCCGTAGCTATCGGTGGTTTTAGTGCCCACGCTGGTAGTATCATAGTAGATGGTTACGGTGGCGCTGGCAAGAAAGCCGCTGCCGCTAACCGTAATCGTATCGCCGACATAACCCGAGGAAACATTGGTGGTAACCTTCGGCGTCACCGCAAAGGGGGTAGCAACTTCGACAGGCGCGCCTGAAGGTATATCAGCCTCCACCTCGTAGGTAGTACCCCGCGGCACCGTGGGTATGGTCAGGGTAACTCCTGCAGGAAGGGCACCGCCAGTAGGAATCGTTACCGAAACCCGAGGCTCACCCGTATCCCAGGCATCATCACCATCGATATCGAACCAGACATACCCAGTATCCCCGTCTGTGAAACCTGTGCCGGAAACGACTATTACTGTCCCCGGAGGGCCAGAGGCGACTGAGAGCGAGATCAATTCCGCCCCCAGAGCCAGTGTGGCCGGTATGGCTATCATCAGCAAGGAAAGAATTACCGCCGCCGCCATAATCCTAAAGAACCTGCTGTGTTTCACTTCTCACCTCCCTTACCTTTTGCCAAGCACGGTGATTATCAACGGAAAAGACATTCAGCTAATCTATATTATAGCAGAAAAAGTAAAGAGTTTAAGGGGGGTAACTAGCCGTAAAATATTACGCCTTTTTAACCCGCTTCTTTACCGCCTTTTTCTCCCGCCAGCGGTCGAACCAGACAATCACCCCGGGCATTACCGCAATCGTTATTACCAGGCAGAGGAAAACGCTGATGACGGTGGCAATACCGAAGTCGCGAATCATAATAAAGTTTGAGACCATCAAAACGGCAAAGCCCCCCAGGGTAGTCAGGGCAGTGGTTACTATTGCCCTCCCTATCTTTGATATTGCCCTGACCATAGCCTCTTGAGGCGGCAGCCCCTGTCTCTTCTCTTCCTCATAGCGCTCTATAAGCAGCACCATGAACTCGGTGCAGATGCCGATGATGATAACGCCCAGCACGGCAGTGAGCGGGTTGAGCGGAATACCGATGAGGTACATATCCAGTGACGACCAGGCGATGACGGCGCCAACCGGCGCGATAATGAATACGGTCCTGCTGAAACGGCGGTAGACCATCAAGAGGACAAGAAATACGGCGCCGAGGCAGATAAGATTCATGGTGAACCTTGTGTCCACCACCGCATCCATGGTGCTGGCGCCGAGGGCAAGGCTGCCCACGGGCGCAATCCGCACGCCTTGCGGCGGCTCGGCCTCCGCTTCCATAAGCTGAAGCAGGTCGCAGACTCCTTCCAGGGATATGTACTGAATACTGAAGGAAGCGCTAGCCGTGGTGCGGTCGGCGGAGAGAACCTGGCCTAAATAGAGGGGCGGGGTGGCGGCAAGTATGGCTTCAATCTGTTCTTGGGCTGGAATGACGCCGCCAGCGGCCTGGCTAACCAGCACCGCCGGGCTGTTTACCGAAATGATCTCGGGGTGCAGTGCCAGTGCCCCATCCTCATACTCCTTTAGCCAGCCGAGCACCTCCAGGGTGGCTACGTCATCGGCTTCTATCATGAGGCGGATTTCACCGCCGCTGCCGAGTATCTGGCGCAGCTCTCTCGCTTCCCTCAGCTCGGTTATGTTCTGGGGCATAAGCTCTTCATAGTCGGTATTCTTGGGCAGCCAGTGGTCGACCACGCCGCCGGCAACGGCAAAAACAACGGCCACAATGAAAATCCACAGCGTCTGATTAATGGCCAGTCTGCCAAAGCGCAACAGGACCCTCTCAATACGCCCGCTGGCCTCGGTCGCCACCTTTCTTAAGCGCTTAATGGGCGCCTTTCTATCGCCCAGATTGACGATAGTGTACAGCAGGAAGAGGGCTATTACGTAGCTCAGCACGATACCAAGAGCCAGCACTATGCCGAAGTCACGTATCATGGGCACCGGGGATATGTAGAGGGTGATAAAGCCGATTATGGTCGCCAGCAGGGCGATGCTGACGGCGGGGAACATGCGCGAAAGAGAGGTAATAATTGCCTCGCCGACCGACTTGCCCCTGATGACTTCTTCCTGGTAGCGATTGTGAAACTGGATAGAATAGTCTATGCCCAGACCAATCAGTATCGGCAGCACGGCCATGGTAGCCATGGAGAGCGGGATTGAGGCGTATCCCATAATGCCGAATGTCCACATGGCGCTGATGCCCACCATGAGCAGGGAGAGCAGCCGCCAGCGCACGCGGAACATGAGCACCAGAACCAGAACCATGACCGATAAAGCCAGGACCAGCAATACCATCATATTGTTGCTCATGCTGCTGCTGATGGCATCAACCAGCTTGGTGGCGGCGATTATCGTGGTATCCACATTTGCCAGCGGATGGACGATGAAGAAGTCTTCAATATCCATGACCGCCTGCAGGGCTTCTTGGTCACCCATGTTGCCCTGAGGAGTGACTATAATCAGGGCATGCCTGTCATCGGGGATGAGAGACTGCATTGCCGGGTTGACCGCCCCTTCGTCGTCATAGAGGACGGCGGCAATAAACAGGGGGTTATCCAGCGAGGGTTCGCCGATAAGCTGCATCTGCTCTATCTGGGGCTGGAAGCTTTCCCAGACATCATCCCGTGCCTGCTGGGCGGCCTGTTCCTGCTCGGCTTCGCCCAGTCCCATTGCCGCCGCTGCTGCTCTGGCCTGGGCGGCGGCCGCTTCCTGGGCGAGGGCAATCTGCTCCTGCGTTGCCTGCCGCGCCTGATTTGTTTCATCAATGGCGGCCTGGAGCACGGTTAAGGGGCTGATAATGGAGCGGTAGCGCTCGTCGGCGGAAAACTGCTGTTCGAACTGGTCGAGGACAGCCAGATTGTCAGTTGAGAAGATATCTTCAAGACTGCCTTCAAGCAGAATGGTGATGGGCTCGCCGCCGAATTGCTCTTCATAGCGCGAGTTGTCCTGGGCTATTTCCGAGCCGGGGGAAACCAGGGCATCAAAGCCGGTCTCGGATTTCAGCATGGTAACGCCGGGGATGGCGGCCCCGCTGACCAGTAAAACGATTAACAGCAGCCACCACGGGTGGCGTTCAATAAAGCGTGCCAGCGCTTCGGTTAATCTTTTCACCTGGTACCACCTCCCGCCTTCGCCTCTTTTTTCCCTGAGATATTGTTAAGCGGAAATCATTCGCCTGTCAAGTGCCATAAAGCCAGTTTAAGCCCCTCTTTTACCAAAAATTACCCCCCTCCTTTTCGAGGAGGGGGGTTTAGAGCTATTTACCGAGGGCTAGCGGGTTACCAATAATCTTCGGAGACGGCTGACCTCCTGCCTAGCCAGTAGCCGAGGATAAAGACCCCAATCACTCCGATGGCTATCAGGACATATATCAGCCAGCCCGGCATGCTAAAGCTCAAGCCAACAGTGAATGTGCTGCCGCTGGTCCAATCACTGGCATTGGAGGCAGCATCTTTAGCTCTCACCCGCCAGTAGTAAGGGGCTTCTTCGCCGGTTGACTCCAGCTTCTCCTCATCGGTGAGGGTATATTCCGAAGCGGTCAACGCAATCTTATTAACCAGGATGGAATCAACCGTAAATTGACTGTTGGTGGCAACCTGGAGCTCATAGGTCATAGGCAAGCTGTCGTCGCTAACATCCCCCCAGTCAAACTCAGCCTCCGCGCTTGCCTTGGTATCCACGGCCGGCAGCAGTGGTGACGGTGCCCGGGGAGGTGTTAACTCCATAAAAAAGGAAGTCTGGTCAGTATTCTCGCCATCAGTGACAGTTATGATGTGCACCCCGCCTGCACTGGGAGGAACTTCAAAGGTATAGGAAAAGCTCCCGTCACCCAGGCTATTAGTAATAAACGTAACTGGTGTAGAAGCGTAGGTGATGGTTATCTGCCAGCTAGCCCTAAAGCCGCTGCCACTAAGCGTTACCTCTTCACCGACACGGCCAGGCGAAGCAGCGGTGGCACCCAAGCTGAGAGTGAGGCTGGTACTGATATCGAACTCTATATCGGCTTTGTTTTTATCATCATCCTCTACCTCAATATCGTAGGTTCCCTGGCTCATATCAAGCGGCACATTAAAGGTAGACTCAAATCTGCCATATTCATCAGTATCATCATCTCCACCCATATCCATGGCATCGCCATCAAAGGTGATGGTAATATCCTTCTTGTTGCCGAAGCCGGTGCCAGTAACCGTTATCTGGTCACCGGGTGCCCCTGAAGTGGGGTCGATGGTTATTGCCGGCAGCACGGTGAACTGGAAATCGCCCTCTTTATCTTCAACTTTAGCGGTTATGGTGTGGACGCCGGCGATGCCCGCTGGAACGAGAAAATAGCTGATAAAATCACCATCGCCCTCTGTCTCCCTATCTCCACCGTCGATAGGAACATCAACACCGTCGTATTCTATGGAGATGTCTTCTTTATCCTCAAAGCCAACGCCTTCAATCTTAACCCTGACGCCTACCGGACCCTCAGCCGGAGTTATCTGCTCAATGCCGATGACGGTGAACTCATCAACGGTTAATATTTCGTTACTACCTGAAGAGGTAGTATATATGTAATAGATGCCGCCGTGTACCGCTTCCTCATCATCTCCGTCATTGAGCTCACTAGGAACATCGAAAGTGGTAGAGAATGTACCCCCGCCATAGTAACTACCCGACCCGTAAGTAACGACTCTTTTTGGCCCATCGTAGGCAGTAACCTCATCATCGATTTCATCACCCGTAATCACCTCCTGGCTGGAGAAGTAGATGTAAACCGCGGTCCCAGGGTTGAAAATCGCACCTTCGATAGTAATACTGGTGCCGATTTCACCCTGCTCAGGATCGAGGGTAACACTGGCAGCCAGGACTGGGGTAGCCGGTATGGCTATCATCAACAGGGAAAGAATAACAGCTGCAGCCAGAATACTAAAAAACCTATTATGCTTCATCTTTTACCTCCCTCGTCTTATGTCTAAGTTAGCTTAAAAGCTATCTAAATAATAAGCCAGAGGCGGAGGCTATGTCAATTCCAACCACAAAGACGACAAAATAGCGTTGACGCTAATAGAACAAGTGTGCTAGTATGACAGCACCGGTTCGAGAGGCAAGCTATGGTTTCGGATGAGAGCGATTTGGATTTGTTGCCGGAGTACTGCCGCTACAAGGATGATGGGTGCGAATTTGCTGATTCCTGCCTCAATTGCCCGTTTCCCGAATGTATCTACGCCCAGCCCGGGGGCAGGCAGCAGTGGCTTAAAAAGTTAAGGGACAAAGAGGTGCTCAAGCTGTGCACTACCCAGGGTAAAGGGGTTAAAGAACTGGCGGAGATGTTCGGCACCAGCCAGCGCACCATCCAGAGGATACTAAAGAGAGCCAGAGACAACAGCCTGAAAATCAAGAGTTTCGGGGGCGCCAATGAATAAAACTTCTATTATTGCTCAGCTAAACCGCCAGGATACAGACCGTCTCAGAGCCTACCGGGAGCTGCTTGATTTCTACCACGGCCGGCAGTGGCAGGGGAGAGAGAGGCGGGGGGAGAAACGGCTGACCTTTAATTACACCAAGGTATTTATCGACAAGGTTACTTCTTATCTGATGTCGGGAATTAACTTCGTGGTGGAAGCCGATGGGGACTCAGCCGAGGCTAAAGGCCGAGCCCAGAGAGCCGAAGCCGCCCTGCACCAGGTCTATGAGGACAGTAACCTGGAGCAGCTCGACCTCGACACCGAGATTGACTGCGCCATATTGGGCGATGCCGGCTATAAGGTTACCTGGGACGGCGAGGCCAAAAAGGTGAGGGTTACCGCCCCCGATGTCCAGGGCATCTATGTCTGGTGGCTGGGGGACGACACCTCAAGAATCTGGAGAATAGCCTCTAGATACCAGCTGTCTGCCGAGGAAAGCGAGTTCCTTTATCAGGTAAAGCCCAAAGGGAAGCAGGCGACCATCGTTGAGCTCTGGACCGACGGGGAGTTCGAGCTTTACCTGGACGACGCCCTCATCGAGAAGAAGCCCAACCCCTACGGCGTTATCCCCTTTATCATCTACCCCAACCTCAGGGAGCCGAAGAGGTTCTGGGGGATATCCGACCTCACCCAGATTATGGAGTCGCAGCGGGAGCTTAACCGGGCGATGTCGCAGCTATCCCGCATACTGGAGCTTTCGGGCAACCCCATCGCCGTGGCGCGCAACCTGCCCGCCGCCGAGATGGCGCTGGGCAGAAAGGTGGCGGTAATCTTCTTTGACGAGCACAACGCCCGAGACGCGGTGGTGGCGGCGGTCTATAGCTAAAAAGGGGCATATGTTGACATCTTATGATACAATATGTATCAAAGACCAAC
>JAUWXS010000127.1 GCA_030616265.1 Dehalococcoidia bacterium | reverse complement strand
TTTCGTGCCCCAGGGTCAGCGGCGGTTTGCTTACCGTGGGCACGCCGTCATAAAAATAGCCCAGGTCGGTATGGCAGACGCCGCAGCCGGCAATCTCAACCAGCACCTCACCGGGCTTTAGCTCGGGGACATCGATGCTGGCCTTGGCCAGCTTGCCCCCTTCTACCATCTGCCAGGTTTCAATTTTATCCGGTATTTTCGCCATCTTTGTTTCCTCCCTCTACAATCTGATAATAAATACGAGGGGCGAAATTCAACCCTTTATCCTTGGCTTATCACCCCCTCGCTAGAGACTCTAACAGGCTAGAAAACGGGGGAATCCAACTAGTAAGTTTATCGTCTGAGTCCGCCTCATGTCAACAATAGACTAGAGCTTAACCGGATTACACACCGTGGCTGAGACGAGCCACCAGGCGTATGGGCAGTTTCTGCTCCACCATCCTGGCTTGAGTGGCGGTAACATCGTAACTGACGCGGTAGAGCCAGAATTTCTTTTGCTCGCTGTCATAGATGGCGTAGCTGGCTCTGGGGTCGCCGTCCCGCGGCTGGCCTACGGCACCGGGATTGATAATCAGACGCTCCTCCCCCAGGACAAGCTCCTTTTCGGGCGAAAACTGGCGGAAGGAACAGGCGCCGCCTGCATCGTAGCTAAAGGCTGCGGGCACGTGGGTATGAGCCAGCAGGCAAAACTGAGAATTGAAGTAGGCGAAGTTCTCCCTGGCGCCGCTGATTGACAGCACGTACTCCCAGATAGGCTCCCGGGGGCTGCCGTGCACCAGGGTAAAATCATCCTTGTTAATAACCCGCGGCAGACCCTTAATATAGTCCGAATCCCGCGGGGTCAGCTGCTCCGCCGTCCACTGGCAGGCGGCGACGGCATCGGGGTTAAACTCGGTGGTGTCTATCTGTCCCACCGCCGCCAGGTCGTGGTTGCCGGCCACGCAAATATGGTTGGTCTGGCGCAAAAGCTCGATGCAATCATGCGGGTCTGGCCCGTAGCCCACGATATCCCCCAAACACCGAATCTCCTCCACATCCCCCCGCTTCTCAATATCGACCAGAACCGCCATGAGAGCAGCCAGATTGGAATGAATATCAGCAATAATGGCGTAACGCATCTACAACCACTAATATAGCAGCTTTTCCGTCATATGGCTAGAGGTAGGTTTTAGATAGCTGTGGATTAGCCACCAGATTATGTCGCATCTCTTCCCCCCACCCCCCCGGGTATTCTTCCCACCCCAATTTTATCTTTTCCCACCCGCCGCCCTTGTAAGGTAAAGGGGGGCTTCGCCCCCTCTTAGACTCCCCCCAAATAAGGAGTCTAATAGAGGTCTAACCTCTATTGGGTGGGACGGGTGGGACGAAAGACGAACGCTAACCAGGGTGTGGAAGTGAGGCTCCGCCTCTCTTCGCTCTCTCACCCCCCCAACCTTGTGACCCCAAATACAGCCGTGCTATAATTTTGCCGTGAAGGTCTCGGAGTTGGGGGAATTCGGGCTCATCGACCTCCTGGCTAAAATGGCGGGCGGGGGAGATGAGCGGCTGCTAATCGGCATCGGCGACGATGCCGCCGCCTGGCAGGGCGACGATTCGATACAACTGGCCAGCGTCGATTCCTTCATTCAGGGCGTCCACTACAACCCGGCTATCACCCCCTGGCAAGAGGCAGGCTGGAAGGCGCTGGCGGTCAAACTGAGCGACATCGCCGCTATGGGCGGCATCCCCCGATACGCCCTGGTGTCACTGGCACTACCCACCGACACCGAAGTCGATGATGTTAAAAACCTCTACACCGGTATGCTCAAGCTGGCAAAACAATACGGCGTAACCATAATCGGCGGCGATATAAGTAATGCCCCCCTGGTCGCCATCTCTATAACTATTTTAGGCAGCAGCCCGACAAAGCAGATACTAACCCGCGCCGCCGCTCAACCGGGAGAAATGGTGGCCGTCACCGGCAGGCTGGGGGCGGCTGCCGCCGGACTGGAGGTGTTGAGCAAGGGGAGAAAACTGGACCCCGAAGCCGCCACCCGCTTAAAGAACGCCTTTCTCCACCCCACCCCCCGCATCGCCGAGGGGCGGCTGCTGGTCGAGCAGGGGGTGAAAACAGCCATAGACATCAGCGACGGTCTGATTGCCGACCTGGGCCAGATATGCAAAGCAAGCCAGGTCGGCGCCCGGATAGAGGTCGAGCGGGTGCCCGTCGAGCCTACCGTCAAGACTGCGTTTAGCGAGAGAGCCCTGGAACTGGCGCTATCCGGCGGGGAAGACTACGAGCTCCTGTTCACCGCCAGCGCCGAGGTCGTAGATAAGGTAAAGAAAGCGGCTTCCTGCCCGGTAACGGCCATCGGCGAAATCACCGCCGGCGAACTGGTCACCCTGGTCGATAAGCAGGGCAACCCCTTTAAACTGGACAGGGCGGGCTGGGAGCATTTCACCAACCGATGAACCAGCTAGAGCTAACCACCCGCAGCCCCGAGCAAACCCGGGAGTTCGGCACCCGCCTTGGTAAGATAGCCCTAGTCGGTGACGTGTTCCTTTTGGTGGGGAAGCTGGGGGCGGGCAAGACCTGCCTCACCCAGGGCATCGCCTGGGGGCTGGGCATCGATGAGTATGCCGCCAGCCCCTCGTTCGTGCTGGTCAGGGAGCTTTACGGAAGGCTGCCGCTCTATCAT
>JAUWXS010000161.1 GCA_030616265.1 Dehalococcoidia bacterium | reverse complement strand
GCTGTGGATAATATGATCTGAGCTATATTGAAGTAAGTCTCCATCTTATCCTTCCTCTAACTTCTTCTCCAGTAACTGGTTGACCACGGCGGGGTTGGCACGGCCCCTGGTGGCTCTCATTACCTGCCCCACCAGGAACTTGAGAGATTGTTTCTTGCCCGCCTTATAGTCGGCGACGGCCGGAGCGTTGTCTTTGATGACGCGGGCAATCTCCTGCTCGATGGCACTGGCATCGCTTATCTGGCTCAGCCCCTGTGTCTTAATAATATCGTCGGCGCTTTTGCCGCTCTCATACATCTGCCCCAGCACCGATTTGGCCGAGGCGGCACTAACCGCGCCTTCCGAGCTCAAGGTCACTAATCTGGCCAGTCGCTCCGGGCTGACCTTTTTTCTAAAATCGGTGACGGCTACACTACTATCGTTTATTATACGGCTGACCTCGCCCAAAAGCCAGTTGCCTATCTCCTTGGCTGGGGCTGGTTCAACCTTGTATGCCTTCAGGCAATCTTCAAAGTAGTCAGCCATCTCCCTGGAGGCGGTAAGCAGGTTGGCATCATAGAGGGAAAGTCCGTATTCAGCGACAAAGCGGTCGCGCCTGGCTTCGGGCAGCTCGGGCAGCCTGGCCCTTATCTCTTCCACCCACCCCCGGTCCAAGACCAGCGGCGCCAGGTCGGGCTCAGGGAAGTAGCGATAGTCGTGGGCATACTCCTTGCTGCGCTGAGAAACCGTTATCCCCCTATCCTCTATCCAGCCCCTGGTCTCCTGGAACAGCTTTTTGCCCGCCGCCGCCGCCTTTCTCTGTCTCTCCTCCTCATAGCCCAGAGCCCGGTAGACCGCCTTAAAGCTGTTCATATTCTTGACCTCAACCTTGGCCAGAGAGTCCGGGCTGCCTTGAGGACGAATGCTGATATTGGCGTCGCAGCGGAAGCTGCCCTCCTCCATATTCCCCGTAGACACCCCCAGGTAGCGGAGTATGCTCCTCAGCTTTATCAGGTAGTGCCTGGCTTCCTCGGGAGAGCGCAGGTCGGGCTCGCCGACAATCTCCATCAGCGGCACCCCGGAACGATTGACATCCACCAGGCTGTAAGGCTTCTTACCCGGGAGGGCGCGGTGTAACAGCTTAGCCACATCCTCTTCAAGATGAACCCGGGTTATACCCACCTTCTTTTCCTTACCGTTAACGTCAATGATAAGCCAGCCGTGATGGCCAAAAGGGGCGTCATATTGGGAAATCTGGTAGCCCTTCATCAGGTCGGGGTAGGGATAGTTCTTGCGGTCGAACTTGGTGTAATCGGAGATAGTGCAGTTGAGGGTTAGAGCCGTCATTACGGTATATTCTACTGCTTGCTGATTGATGGTGGGCAGCACCCCGGGCATCCCCAGGCAGACCGGGCAGACATGGGTGTTGGGCGGGGCACTGGCATAATCGGTACTACAGCGGCAGTACATCTTGCTCTTGGTCAGAAGCTGGGCATGAACCTCCAGCCCGATGATGGTCTCGTAGTCCATGGCAAATGCTAGTATAGCAATAATAGTAATGACTGACAAGAAAGGCGGGGATTTAAGGGATAATAGCCCCGCACAATGACAGCGTAGTTTAAGGCGTAAGTTTTAATGCCCACCCTGCCCACCCTTAGAGGGGTTAGACCACTATTAGCCCCTTATTTTGGGGGTTTTAAAGGGGGCAAAGCCCCCTTTTTC
>JAUWXS010000106.1 GCA_030616265.1 Dehalococcoidia bacterium | reverse complement strand
GACCTCTCTAACTCTCCTTTGCCCCGCCCCACCCCAGTCTTTTGACCCACCCTACAGGGGTTAGCCCCCGATTAGCCCCTTATTTGGGGGGTAAGGGGTCGATGCTGTAGAGAAACGATTTCTCTTACGCGGCAAACTGACTCATTTTACCCTCGTATGTTGAAGCGCCCACCCTTATAAGCTATAATCAGCTATAATCTTTATCAGGAGAAACTATTGCTCAAAACTCATAGCTGTGGTGAGCTAACCAAAAAGAATGTCGGCAGCGAGGTGACGCTGGCGGGCTGGGTAGACCGCCGCCGCGACCACGGGGGCTTGATATTCATTGACCTGCGCGACAAAGACGGCGTAGTCCAGGTGGTGTTTAACCCGGATACTTCTCCCGATTGTCATAAAGTCGCCAGCCAGATGCGCGGCGAGTATGTCATTCAGGTCACTGGCGAGGTTGCCCCCCGCCCCAAGGGGACTGCGAACCCCAAGCTGCCCACCGGTGAGATTGAGGTCATCGCCGGCAAAGCCGCTATACTTAATCCGTCAAAGACACCGCCTTTTTACATCAACGAAGATATCGAAGTGGAGGAAAACCTGCGCCTCAAGTACCGCTACCTCGACCTGCGACGGGCGCGGATGAAGAAGAACCTGGAGCTTCGCCACCGGGTGGTGAAGTTTATCCGCGATTTTCTGGATGCCAAGGGCTTTATCGAGGTGGAGACACCGATTTTAATTAAGAGCACCCCTGAGGGAGCCCGCGACTATCTGGTGCCCAGCCGCGTTCATCCGGGCAAGTTTTACGCATTACCCCAGTCGCCGCAGCAGATTAAGCAGCTGCTGATGGTGGCGGGCGTGGAGAAGTATTTCCAGATTGCCAAGTGCTTCCGTGACGAAGACACCCGCGCCGACCGCCAGCCCGAGTTTACCCAGCTTGACCTGGAGATGAGCTTCGTCGAGGAAGCCGATATCCTCGGCTTGATGGAAGAACTCTTCACGGCGATGATGGCGACGGTCAAGCCCGAAATAAAGGTTATAAAACCTTTCCCCCGCCTGAGCTATGCCGAGGCAATGGAGCGCTACGGCACGGATAAGCCCGACCTCAGGTTCGGGCTGGAGCTAAAGGACCTGACCGACATTGCCGCTAAGACCGAATTCTCTATCTTTCGCACCGCCATCGACCAGGGTGGTAAGGTTAAGGGCATCTGCGCCCCCGGCTGCGCTGGTTACAGCCGCCGTCAGCTTGACGAGTTAAATAAGCTGGT
The DNA here is from genome assembly GCA_030616265.1 of Dehalococcoidia bacterium. GTDB lineage: Bacteria > Chloroflexota > Dehalococcoidia > Dehalococcoidales > BS750m-G39 > E44-bin88. The sequence continues at coordinate 1,931 of JAUWXS010000106.1, read as the reverse complement.
GCAGAGCCTGGGTGGTGGTGGGGTGGTAACCATAGCGCTGGGCAGCGCTGGCAGTAAGCTAGACGCTCTAACCATTGACGAGGTAAGGTCGGTCGCCGCCAAGTTTCTGACCCTGGACCAGGTTAAGCAGATGGCGCAACTTTTTGGAGCCGAAGCCGGAGACCTGCTGCTCATAATTGCCGGTAAGCCCAGGCTGGTGGATAATATTTTGAGTGAGCTGCGCCTGGAGATGGGCAAGCGGCTCAAGCTTGCCGACCCCAACCAGTTTGCCTTTGCTTTCATTGTCGACTTTCCCTTGCTGAATAAGAGTGAAGAGAGCGGGCTCTGGGAGCCGATGCACCACCCCTTTACCGCCCCCCGCGACGAAGATATGTCTCTCTTAGACAGCGCCCCGGAGAAGGTGCGGGGCAAGCACTATGATATCGTCTGCAACGGCTATGAGATTGCTGGGGGCAGCTTGAGGATTTACACCAGCCAGCTTCAGAAGAAGATATTCAGGCTGCTGGGCTATAGCGATAAGGAGGTTGAAGCCCGCTTCGGGCATCTGCTGGAGGCTTTCGGCTACGGCGCCCCGCCCCACGGCGGTATCGCTGCGGGCATTGACCGCATTGTCATGCTGCTGGTGGGGGAGGAGACCATCAGGGAGGTTATCGCCTTCCCCAAGAACCAGGCTGCGGTTGATTTAACCTTCGACGCCCCTTCGGCGGTCAGCCAGGAGCAGCTAAAGGAATTGCATTTGAGACTGAGAGAGGAAGAATGAAGGTAACCAGAGAGAAAGAAGAAGATTGCCAGGTATTTCTCAACGTTGAGATGGAGCCAGCCGAGATGGAAGAGGCGCTGGAGCAGGCTTATCACCGGCTGGCCAAGAGAGTCAATATCCCCGGCTTCCGCAAAGGCAAAGCGCCGCGGGCGGTGCTGGAACGCCATATAGGCAAAGGCAGCCTCCTTGAGGATGCCGTAAATGACCTGCTGCCCCAGGCTTACGAGAAGGCTATCAAAGAGCAGGAGATTGAGGCTGTCGCCAGCCCCTCTATCGAGATAACCCAGACCGACCCGATGGTATTTAAGGCGACGGTGTCGCTAAAGCCTACCATTGAGCTTGGCGACTACCGGAGCATTAGACTCAAACCGGAAAAGGCGGAGCTGGCCGATGACGAGGTCAATAAGGTAATAGAGCAGCTGCGCCGCCAGCACGGAACCTGGGAGCCGGCAGAGCGCCCGGTGGGTTTTGACGACCTGGTGACCCTGGATGTTGAGAGCCAGGTGGAGGGCAAGCCGTTTATCAATCAGCAGGGGGTTCAATATCAAATTCTTAAGAACCAGCCCGCCCCCGCCCCCGGCTTTGCCGAGCAGCTGGTGGGGGTGAAGGGTGGGGAGGAAAAAGAGTTCACCCTTAAGCTCCCTGAGGATTTTTCCCAGGCGGAGCTGGCGGGCAAGGAAGCCAGCTTTAGGGTGAAGGTTATCGAGATAAAGCAGCAGCGGCTTCCCGAGCTGAATGACGAATTCGCCGTCTCGGTTAACCCCGACTTCAAGAGCTTCGATGGGCTCAAGAAAAGAATCTCGGAAAACCTGAAACTAATGGCGGAGGATAGCGCCAGGAGGGATTTCGAGGAGAGGGTGGTGGACGCTGCCGTTGACCTCAGCCAGGCGGAGTTCCCCCCGGTGCTGGTGGAGACGGAGATTGACCGCACCCTGGAGCAGCAGGCGAGACAGCTGCAAGCCAACAACATGGGGATGGATGAATACCTGAGCCGAATCGGCAAAACGGGAGAGGAATTGCGTGAAGAGCTTCGCCCCGCCGCCACCAAGAGGATTATCCGCTCGCTGGTGCTGGGTAAGGTTGCCGAGGCGGAAAAGATAGAAGTCAGCGACGCCGATATAGGCGCCGAGCTGGATAGCATGGTTCAGGGCGCTGGCGAGAAAAAGGACGA
>JAUWXS010000090.1 GCA_030616265.1 Dehalococcoidia bacterium | reverse complement strand
TGCTGGCGGTGCCACCGGAGTCGGCTGAAGAATTGGTCTCGCTCTTCGCCAGCGAGGATGTGGAAGCTACCGTCATCGGTGAGTTCACCAACGACAAGCGGCTCAAGCTTTTCTACCGGGGTAACCCGGTCGGCGACCTCGGTATGGAGTTCCTGCACCACGGGCTGCCGCAGCTGGAAAGGGAAGCAGTCTGGCAGCTGCCTCAATATCCCGAACCTGATTTCGCCTCGCCGCCCGACCTGAGCGATGACCTGAAAAAGATTTTGGGCTCCTGGAATGTGTGCAGTAAGGAATGGGTCATCCGCCAGTACGACCATGAAGTGCAGGGGGGCAGCGTGCTCAAACCCCTGGTGGGTCTCGATAACGATGGGCCCGGCGACGCCGCTATAATCAGGCCGCTGCTCGATTCCGATATGGGGGTTATTATCGCCAACGGCATTAACCCCCGCTACGGCGACATTGACCCCTACTGGATGGCGGCTTCGGCGGTGGATGAGGCGCTGAGGCAGATTATTGCCGTCGGCGGCAGCCTCAAAAGGGTGGCGCTGCTGGATAACTTTAACTGGGGCAACCCGGAAAAGCCCGACAGGCTCGGGGGGCTGGTGCGGGCGGCGCAGGGCTGCTATAGTGCCGCCCTGGATTACGGGACGCCCTTTATCTCGGGCAAGGACAGCCTCTACAACGAGTACGAGACGGAAACAGAAAACATCTGCATCCCCCCAACCCTGCTTATCTCAGCCATGGCGGTGATGAAGGACGTCTCTCGTGCCGTGTCTATGGACGTCAAAAAGGCGGGCGACCAGCTCTATATCATCGGCATGACCTATAACGAGCTGGGCGGCTCGCACTACTACGCCCTTCACGGCGCCGTCGGCAACCGCGTGCCCCAGGTCAACCCTAGGAGGGGCAAGAAGCTGATGGACACTCTCAGTGGCGCTATGGATAAGGGCTTGGTGAAAGCCTGCCACGACCTGAGCGAGGGGGGTATCGGGGTGGCGGCGGCGGAGATGGCTTTCGCCGGGGGGTTGGGAATAACGCTTAACCTGAATAAAGTACCTCTGGGTGAACCGATTGCCCGAAATGATACTATTCTCTTTGCCGAGTCAAACACCCGCTTCCTGGTGGAGGTGGCACCGGATGATAAAGAACGCTTTGAGGGGGCTCTGGGGGCAAACGTTTATGCCGCTATCGGAGAAGTAACCAAGGGCGATAGACTCGAAGTCTACGGCATTAAGGGGGAGAAGGTAATTTCCTCTCCTCTGGCCGAACTAAAGGAGGCCTGGCAGAAGCCGCTGCGCTGGTAGTATGAATAATGGCTAAAGTAAGAACGTTAATCTTAAGGGCGCCGGGGACGAACTGCGACGTTGAGACCGCCTTTGCCTTTGAGCAGGCGGGGGCAAATGTAAGCTCGGCGCATGTCAACGAGCTTGTCCGCCATGATAAGCGCATCGCCGACTACCAGATACTGGTCATACCTGGCGGTTTCACCTACGGTGACGATATTTCGGCGGGTAAAATCCTGGCTAATGAGCTGAAGCTGAAGCTGGGCGAGGATATACAAAAATTCGTGGGGGGCGGGGGGCTGATTCTGGGTATTTGCAACGGCTTTCAGGTTCTGGTAAAGGCGGGCATACTGCCCCAATCGACCGACGCCAGCCAGAAGCTGACGCTGGCCGGCAACGATTCCAGCCGCTTTGAGTGCCGCTGGGTCTACCTCAGCGTCGAGCAGAAAAGCCCCTGCGTTTTCACCAAAGGCATAGACGCTCTCTACCTGCCGATAGCCCACGGCGAGGGCAAGGTGATGGCTGAGCCGGAGGCATTGTTCGGCTTGAACGTGGTGCTGCACTACGCCGATAGGGAGGGGAATATTCAGGCTGGCTATCCCCATAACCCCAACGGCTCGGCGGACAATATCGCTGGCATCTGTGATAGCTCGGGGCGTATCTTCGCCCTTATGCCCCACCCCGAACGCTTTCTGCGCTGGACCCAGCACCCGCGCTGGGTAAGGGAGGTGGCCAGGGATTGGGGGGACGGCTTCGGCATCTTCAGGAATGCCGTGGAGTGGGTCAGGAGTGCCTGAAAAAGCCTATCTCGCCTCCTGGAGCGGGGGCAAGGACAGCGCTTTTGCCTGTTACCTGGCGCTGGCTCAGGGCTATAAAATATCTCGCCTGGTCAACTTTATCTCTCAAGAATACAAGCGGGTGAGCTTTCACGGCACCGAAAGCAGGATGATTCAGCTGCAGAGCCGGGCTATCGGCATCCCCGTGTTCCAGAAAGAGACCACCCCCGATGGCTACGAGGCGGAGTTCAAGGAAGCGGTGCGGGGTTTGCTCCCCGAAGGCATAAGGGGGATGGTCTTCGGCGACATCTATCTCGACGAGCATAAGGAGTGGGTTGAGAGGGTCTGCGCCGAGCTGGGTATCGAAGCCGTTGAGCCGCTCTGGGGCAAGAGCACGGAGAGCATTCTCACCGATTTTATCGACGCCGGCTTTGAAGCTATTATCGTCAGCGCCCAGGCCAAGCTGATTGGCGAGGAATGGATGGGAAAGCGGGTGGACAGAGATTTTACGGATTATCTAAAAGCTAAAGATATCGACCTCTGCGGGGAAAACGGGGAGTACCATACCCTGGTCGTCAACGGCCCCCTGTTTAAGCGCAGGATAGAGGTGACCGAGGGCAGAACCATCAAGCGGGATAACTACTGGTTCCTGGATACACGGAAGTATCAGCTAGTCTGATAGCATCAACCAATTGACTACTTGAAGCGGGGATTTGACAGAAGCGTTATATCGTTTGTAATATAACATAGAGCATCTCGTCGGGCGGAGGATAGATGGCCGAGATACCGAGGTTCAGGCTGAAAAAGACGGAGCATTTTTCCCGCCACCCGCATGCCGGCTACAGGGTGGGCGGCAGGATATGGCTGGAGAAGGACGGCGAGCTTTATATGGGCTGGGGGAGAGCCATGCTGCTGGAGCGAATCGATAAGTTTGGCTCCATAGCCGCCGCCGCCCGCTCCATGAAGCTGGGCTATCGCAACGCCTGGCTCTGGATAGAATCAGCCAACCGCCTGGCGCCGTCGCCCCTGGTGGAGAAGACCGCCGGTGGGGTGGGGGGAGGACACGCCCGCTTGACCGAGGAGGGGCGAAAGGCGGTTAAAGACTACAAGGCATTGCGGGCCAAATTTGAGGGCTTTATCGGGCAGGTTGCCTGATTTTTTTTGTCCGACGCTATATCCAGGGCGATATAGCCGATTTAATTGACCTAGAAAGCTAAATAAATGAAAAAGATACTCCTCTTGCTCCTGGCCGGGTTATTGTTTTTCATCCCTACTAATGGGTGTGCTCAAGAAGAGTCGTCTATCGGTATGGCGGTGGAGTTTATGGACCATGCCGCCTGTGCCTACATCGCCCAGGATATGGGGTGGTATGAGGAGGAGGGGCTAAATCTGACCACCTACGAGAGCTATGTAACCGGCATGGCCCTAGCCGCGGCTCTGGGGCGGGATGAGGTCGGCGTCGCCTATATCTGCCTGATTCCGGCGATAAACGTCTACGCCAACGCGGGGGTGCCCATAAAAATCGTGGCTGGTACCCATAAGTACGGCTACGGGCTGGTGGTTAATCCCGATAAGATAAAGACCGTTTATGACCTGGAAAAGCCCGACATTCGTATTGGCTGCGTCAGGGAGGGCGGCGCCGTTGACGTGCTGATGCATAAGACCATAGACGAATACGGCCTTGACGAAGATAAGATAGTGGATAATATCCAGCGCATGAATCCGCCCAAAATAGTCCTCTCGATAGGGACGGGGCAGCTCGATGCTGCCTTTCTC
>JAUWXS010000148.1 GCA_030616265.1 Dehalococcoidia bacterium | reverse complement strand
TTTGTCGGCAGCTATTATTGGACCTCTGGCCGACCGCGGGGAGCTTAATCCCGAAACCTCGGTGGGGGTCATCTTCTCCCTGATGCTCGGGCTGGCTTTCCTCTTCATGGGGCTGATGCCCGGCACCAAATCCGGCGCCCTAGAATTACTATGGGGCAGCATCCTCACCAATACCAGAGGCGACATTATATTGCTGGGGATAGTGGCAGCCGTGGTGGTGGGGCTGGTCGTTATTTTCTACAAAGAAGTCCAGGCTACCATTTTTCACCGTGACATGGCCCTTTCCGTGGGCATACCGGCTACCCTGATTCTATACGGCATCCTTTTTTTGACCGGGGCGACCATAACTGCCTCACTACGCTCTATAGGCGGGCTACTTATCTTCAGCCTGATTCTGAACCCGGCCGCCGCCGCCTACCAGCTCACCTACAGCCTGAAGCGAATGTTTCTGCTTTCGGCCATTTTTGGTGTCGTGTCCGGCTGGGTTGGTCTCCTCTTTTCCTACCTGTTCAACATTCCCAGTGGGGCGACAATAGTCATTACCTCCTCGCTAATCTTTCTGCTGTCGGCTGTTTTCTCCCCCAAGAAAAAGGTGAAGGGCTGGACGGAGAAGCTTCTCTTAGATGAGCAACATAATTAGAGCCTATTTCAACCAGAAGGCGGCGAGCTGGGACGAAACCGTCGCCGAAAAGGACCCCACCAAACTCAGGCGGATGGTCCGGCGACTGAATGTCAAGTCCGGCTCTAAAGTCCTTGACATCGGGACGGGCACCGGGGTTTTTCTCCCCTTTGTCTTTGAAGAGGTTGGACAGAATGGCCACCTAGTCGCCCTCGATGTCGCTGAAGAAATGCTGAGCCGGGCGCGAGCCAAGGGCTTCAACGGGAATATCGATTACCTCCAGGCTGATGCCGGCAGTATTCCGCTCCGTGACGGGCTTTTTGACGCCGTGGTCTGCTATTCCAGCTTCCCCCACTTCCAGGATAAGCCACGAGCCTTAGCCGAAATAAGTCGGGTAATAAAAGGCGGGGGGAAACTCGTTATCTGCCATACCTCAAGCCGGGCTACCATCAATGAGATTCACCGCAGTATCCCGGCGGTTGGCAACGACATTATTCCTGATAGGCGCCAGATGCAGGCCATGCTGTCAAGGGCTGGATTTACCGAAATAAAGATAGCCGACCGCCGCACCAGTTACCTGATTAGTGCCCGGAAAGCGGGGTAAGAGGACAGCCTAAGGCGATTTGATACTCTGCGGCTCAAGCTCAAGGCTGATATCCAGCGCTTTCGAGGAATGGGTAAGGGCACCGACAGAGATAATATCAACCCCGGTCATGGCGGCTTCCCGCACATTTTCCAGGTTAATGCCCCCCGAGGCTTCAATCTTAGCCCGGCCCGAAATCTGACTGACGGCACGGCGCATCTCGTCTGGATTCATATTGTCCAGCATTATTATGTCCGCCCCGGCGTCAACCGCCGCTAAAGCTTCCTCAGTGGTGTTAACCTCTACTTCAACCGTCAAGCCCTGAGGAGCGTTCTGCTTAGCCTTGGTCACAATATCCTTCAGGCTCATGCCCAGGGCACGCATTGCCGCCAGATGGTTATCCTTAATCAAAACGGCGTCACCCAGGTGAAAACGATGGTTTTGCCCACCTCCCATACGCACGGCATACTTTTCCAGCAACCTGAGACCAGGGGTAGTCTTGCGGGTATCAACGATTTTAACCGCCAGCCCCTGCGTTCTGGTAACATACTGAGCGGTCTGAGAAGCTATGCCACTGAGCCGCTGCAGGAAATTAAGGGCTACCCGCTCTGCCTTGAGTATGCTGGTTACATTGCCCTGGACAGTGGCTATTATGTCCCCCGGGTTAATTTCCGCCCCATCCGTAATCATCACCTCCACCCTAAGTGACGGGTCAACTTTGAGAAAGACCCGCCGGGCGACATCAATGCCGGCTAACCTTCCTCTGGCCTTGGCCAGTATGGATACTTTACCCTCAAGTCCCGGGGGTATTAATGACTCGCTGGTGGGGTCGCCATGGCTTACGTCTTCGGCCAGGGCAAGGGCAATAATTTCATCCACTTGTTCCCAGGGAAGTTCCATCTCAGCTAGCCCCTCTCACCAAATTAAGATAATCTCTCTTATGGTATCATCGTAGGCCGGCTTCTGGTACTGGCGACCCGGTTTAGGTTCTACGCAACGCCAGTACTCCTTGCCGAT
>JAUWXS010000050.1 GCA_030616265.1 Dehalococcoidia bacterium | reverse complement strand
ACGGCTTTAAGGTGCACTACCACTGGATGCCGGGGTTGCCCGGCTCCACCCCGGAGCACGATCTAGAATTATCCCGAAAGCTCTTCGACGACGAGCGCTTTAAGCCCGACGGCTTGAAACTATACCCCACCATGGTGGTCGAGGGCACCGAGCTGGAGAGATGGTATCAGGAAAACCGCTACCAGCCCTACGATGTCAAAACCATGGTCAACCTGATGATTGATATTAAGTCCATCGTGCCCAAATACGTCAGGATATCGCGGGTGCTGCGCGATATTCCCGCCAAGTTCATCACCGCCGGCTGTAAGGACTCGCTGCGGGGGGTGGTCAAGCAGCGCATGAAGCAAATGGGAATTGAATGTAAGTGCATCCGCTGCCGCGAGTATGGCCACCGGGCGCGGGACGGCTGGGAAATAGGCGAACCTAAGCTGGTGAGAATGGACTACGGGGCGGCGGGGGGCAGGGAAATCTTCCTCTCCTTTGAGGATGAGGCGGAAACCCTGTTTGCCATACTGCGGATGAGGATTCAGTCCCAGTCAAAGAGCGAGGGCAATTCGGCTTTGATACGGGAACTGCATGTTTACGGGCCCGAGGTCCCCCTCGCCGAGCAGAATAGGGAGGCGGCTCAGCACAAGGGTCTGGGCAAAGCCCTGCTCCGGGAGGCGGAGCGAATCGCCGCCGAGGAATTTGGGGCGCCGAAAATGACAATCTTGAGCGGCGTTGGCGCCAGGGAATACTACCGCACTGAATTCGGCTACCAATCGCAGGCAGACTATATGGTCAGGGACTTAGGCTCATAGTCGGGCGGCAGGGTTAAGGGGATTCATCCCTTTCCAGCTCCCTTAAGCGCCCGTCCCCGATGCCAAAGTGATGGGCTATTTCGTGGCGGACTACCCTCCCTATCTCAGCCGTAATCTTGGCGTCGTCACGGCATTTGGCCTCAATCGGCCTCTGAAAGATAGTTATCTTATCAGGGGGCACCAGCCCGTAATGACCACCGCGCTCGGTCAGGGGCACGCCCTGGTAAAGACCGAGCAGGGCGTGACCATCCCTCAGCCCTAACTTAGCCAGCTGACTTTGATTCGGCCAATCCTCCACCACCACGTCAATGTTCTCCAGCCGGGCGTGAAACTCCTCGGGTAAGCTAGCAACCACCCTCTCAACCAGCCGCTCAAATCTTTCTCTGTCCATAACCTTATCTGCTAGCCCTTTCTGGTCTTCTGAACAGACCAAAGAAGCCAGAGCACCAGTATATAGGCACTAATAACAGCCGCAAGAAGCAGGGTAGCTATTATTACACTAAGAGGTGAAGACGCATTAGGCGAGGGGATGAAGCGAATAAAGTGAATGATGCTATCAATGAGAGCACCGGTAGCTATGACCCCGCCAAATATTGCCACCGGCAGGCTTTTTAACTTTTTCAGGCTGGGCTTGATAGTGAGGTAGAGGACAAGGGCATAGGTGCCAAGAACGGCGAGTATGAGCAGGATTACTACCACCATGCTGCCCACCGCCATAGGGCTAGTGAACTCCCATACTAAGCGGACAACTAAAGCACTAAGAGCGAGCGTAAAACTCGCCATGAACCACATCCTGAAAGGTAAGCTTTTCATTATTTATTGCTCCTCAGGTAGTCTATGGCCCACTGGATGGCATCCTCGCCCTCAAGCTCAAGTTCATAGTCAGGGTATATCCCTTCGCCCTCTATGAGCCGACCGTTGGGGGTGAACCAGCGGGCGTTGGTGATATACAGTCCCGAGCCGTCGCCAAGCTGGTGCAGGATATTGACACTGCCCTTGCCGAAGGTCGTGGCGCCGGCAATGATGGCGCGCTCGTAGTCCTGCAGGGCACCAGCCAGCAGCTCACTGCCGCTGGCGCTATAACTATCGACCAGAACCACCATAGGCAGGTCGGTGGTTATTCCGCCGGGCTTAACCGAGTAAACCTCATGATTCCCCTCATTATCGACCACGTCAACCACCACCACTCCTTCATCCAGGAAGAAGCCGGCGACATCAATCACCGTATCCAGCAAGCCGCCGGGGTTGCTGCGCAGGTCAAGAACTATGCCCTCAGCCCCCTGCTGGGCTATAGTTTCCATTACCGGTAACAGCTCCCCAGCGGTGCGCTCGGAAAAATGGGTGATAATGATATAGGCGATTTCTTCCCTCATCTCAAAGTCAACGCTGGGAATCTCAATCACCGCCCTGACTATCGAAATCAACTCTGGCTCGGTCTCGCCCTCATGAAGGACGAGGAGGTTGACCTGCGTCCCCTCAGGACCCTGGACAAGGAGCACCGCCTCAGCCAGGCTCATGCCCATAGTGGACTGGCCGTCAATTTCCAGAATTACATCGCCAGCCCTGATACCGGCTCTATCCGCCGGTGAATCGGCAATCGGGGCAATAATCATCAGCTGTTCGTCTTTAATGGTTACATGGGCTCCAATGCCCTCAAAGCTCCCTTCCAGTCCCCTCAAACTAAGCTGGTAGGCTTCGGCATCCAGGTAGGAGGTGTAGGGGTCACCCAGCGCCTCCACCATACCCCTGACCGCCCCCTGGGCCAGGGCTTCGGTGTCAATCTGGTCGTTTTCCACATAATCCCGGATGATCATCTCCCAAGCCTGCTCTATAATGCCCAAGTCGCTCTGCGGCGGGGTTTCGTCACCGATAAAACAGCCGGCGGCGAAAGCCAGGGCAACAGCTACTGCCAGAAACAGGCTTAGCGCTGTAATCTTCATCTTCTTTGACATCGCACTCACTCTCCCTTAAAGCTTTTTAGACAGGCAAACAAGGCTATCTTATCAAAGAGGGGGAATAAAAGAAAGGTAAAATGTGTTAGCAAGCCTAATTTGAAGCGGCGACGGTGTCTACCATCCTGATGGTATCGTCAATGTTGGTCAGGCTGAAGGACAGCCCCAGCTTTCTCAAATCGGTATAGCTCAGCCCTCGGAAAAGCCGCCGCCCCGCCACCCGGCACATCTCATCATAGAGGGCGGGCCAGCCTTGCCCCTGGCGCTGAAGGCAGAAGAGTATAAAATCGCGAACTATCGGGTCAACTGTCTGCATACTAGCTACTTTGGAAAATCGCCCTTCTAATATTCCACTATATGACCAACCCGATCCGGTTGACAAGCTCATTGAGGGCAGCTGGCATTACATTTTTAGCCCCGATTATGCTTAAAAATGAGGTTTTACTCCCCTTTTCTCAACCCCAAGCTGGAAGAGAAAAAGTTGCGGCAAAGAGGTCAAGCAAACCTGTAAGCCGAGTTCTGTGTCCTTCACAAGTGAAGGACGGTGACCATCTATCTAGTTCTTCCATTACTAGAAGAATCAAGCGACCAACCCGGGGACAGGCCGGGCGTCCTTATGTCCCTCTATTTGGTCTTGCTCCGAATGGGGTTTACCCAGCCGACCGGTCACCCAGCCGCTGGTGAGCTCTTACCTCACCATTTCACCCTTGCCCTTCAGCCGAAGGGCGGTATGTTTCTGTGGCACTCTCCGTAGGGTTACCCCTCCTGGTCGTTAGCCAGCATCCTGCCCGGTGGAGCTCGGACTTTCCTCCCCTTCAAAGAAGGGGCGGTCACCCGGTTTACTTGACCTAACTATAGTGTAGTATGGGGGATATTATTAGTCAACAGATACCAGCCCAGGCTTTACCTTAATGCCAGGTGGGCCAGTTTATGAGCCTCGTTATTTTGCTGGCTGGGGATGTGGGTGATGGTGAAGCCCTTAAGCGAGTCCTGCAGCCGCCTTATCCGCTTATAGAGGGGTTTGAGCGAAGCGTTCTTGACGCGGTACTCGCCCTTGATCTGCCTTACCACCAGCTGGGAATCCGACCTTACGTCAACCTCTTCGGCACCCAGCCTGATAGCTTCTTCCAGGGCGGCAATGATGGCCGTATATTCCGCCTGGTTATTGGTGGCCTGCCCGATACGCCGGGAAATAAGGGTAATCAGCCTTCCCTGCTCGTCCTCCACTACAGCCCCCACCGCCGCTAACCCCGGGTTACCCAGCGAGGCGCCGTCGGTGCATATTATCACTCTTTTGACCATCATCCTCTTTCCGCTTCAGGCTAGGAACAGGATGCGCCCGCAGCTGCTGCACTGCACCAGGTTGCCGCTCCTTGCCTGCTGCAGGTCAGTGGTGGGCAGCGATATACGGCAGCCGCGGCATATCCCCTGCTCCACCCTAGCTACCGCTGTCCCCTTTCCCTCTCTTAATTGCTTATAGAAATCGAAAGTCGGCGGGTCAATCCCGCCGACCAGTAGTTGGCGCTTACGGCCGAGGTCAGCCAGGCTGGCTTTGAGCTTCTCCATTTCATCGGCCAGCTGCTGTTGCTGGCGCTGCCACTCAGCCTTCAGGGTCTCCAGCTCGCTGCTTATCTTAGCCACCTTAGCTTCAGACTGCTCCACCCGGTCCATTATCTCCAGGGCCTGTTCTTCCAGCTGGTTGCGCCTGGCTTTGAACGCCTCGACCTCATGCTGGAGATTGGTCAGTTCCTTGGGGTTCTGTACCCGGCCGCTGAATAGCTTCTCTTCGACAACCGTCAGCTTGGTGGTGATGTCGTCTATCTCCCATTCTGCCGAGCGCTGCTGGCGACTTGACTCCTCCAGGCGCTTTTGCTCCAGCTCAAGCTGGTTCTGAGCCTTAATCACCGCCTGGCTTTCCCCCAGCCGGCTGGCAGCTAGCTTTAGCGCCCGCTCGTCGGACAAAATCTCCAGGTCAACCTCCTGGAGCCGATAGAGCTGTTTGGTGATACCCATTTGACAGCCTATTCTATAACGCCGACAGCCCTGATAGCAATATATGACAATAGCTTATGGCTATTTTAGAACATACGTGCTACTATTTTTGAGGGGAAACAATTCAAAGCTAGCCAGATAGGGGGATTTGTTTTTCTGGTTATGTAAAGGAGGCGATATGAGGCTGCTGAGATTAGCCGTGGAGATTCAGAGATGGGACCTGGCCGCCCATACCATCGTGCTGGCGAGCGCCAAGGTGCTGAAGAACGGAGATAGACCGTATGCCGGAAAGAGCAAGGCGAAAAAGAGGCGCCCCAACGGGTAACCGGAACGCCCGAAGGCACGGCTTCTATTCCAAGGTGCTCGATGAAGCCGGACAGCTCGACTTTGAGCTGGCAGCGGGCGTCGAGGGTTTTGACGACGAGATTGCCCTGCTGCGGGTTAAGATAAAGTCCCTCCTGGAGAACGACCCCGAGAATATCAAGCTGCTTATGGATGCCACCACCACTCTGGCTAACCTGGTCAAGACGAAGTATAACATCAGTAAGGAGCAGAAGAAGGGACTGAAGGAGGCAATAGAGAATGTCCTCAAGGATATCGCCATCCCGCTTGGGCTCGGCATCGGACAGATCGTCACTAAATAGATTACGCCCTTATCAGCAGGAGGCGGCTTCGGCGAGACTGGACAGCGTACTGTGCAGGAAGGGGCTTACCTTCTCGGTGGAGATGGCCCGCCAGGGGGGCAAGAACGAGCTGTCGGCCCAGCTCGAGCTACTGCTTTTGACCTTTTACATGACCCAGCCCCAGAACCTGGTGAAGTGCTCGCCCACCTTCAAGCCCCAGACAGTTATCTCCATGATGCGGCTCAAGGACAGGTTGAATGATGCTGGATTCAGCGGCATCTGGGTGCCTGAGCTGGGCTATATCATC
>JAUWXS010000031.1 GCA_030616265.1 Dehalococcoidia bacterium | reverse complement strand
AAGATAACCACCCTGATGATTACCCACAATATGGAGCTTGCCCTGCGCTACGGCAACCGCCTTATTATGATGCATGAGGGTAAGATTCTGGTTGACTTGAATCAGGAGCAGCGCACCGGCCTGACCATTAACAATCTGATAACCGCCTTCGAGCGCGCCAGCGGCAGCAAGTTCAGCGAGGATGAGATTTTGCTCAGGGGCTAGACTCTAGCCCTCTTCTTCTTTGCCCCAGGTTTGCATCATCTGCTTCAGCTTTTGGGCGAGGTCGGGGTCGTTGCGCAGGCGCTCGATAAAGATGGGGCATCCTTCCAGGATGGAGTTCTGGGCGGCGGTGGCCATACTGGAGAGGAGGTTTTGCATTCCCAGGTCAGCCTGCTGCGAGATATCCATCCCCGGCGCTGAGGATTCCAGCTGGCGGCGGATGTCCTCGGCGGTAAATCTCATCGGCATGACGCAGGACTTATACCACGGGCAATCTTTGCACTGGGCTATGGCGTAGGCTTCATCTAAAACATCACCCATATCTAACCCCCTTACTGGCTGGCGAGCTGGTTTAAGATGTCTTCTATCTCTTCCGGGTTATTGAAGGCGCCGAACATGACAACCTGGATTATGCCCTCTTTGTCAATGAAGAGGGTGCGTGGAATGCTGTTCACCCGGTACTGCGCCGTGACCTCTCTTTCCCTATCCAGCACTACCGGCAGGAAGATCTCATTATCCTCGATATAATCGTTGACCGTACCGGGGCTCTCGCCTATGTCGACGGCTAGCAGCAGCAGCTCGTCCGACGGCCATTCCTCATAAATCTGCTCTAAATAGGGCAGCTCCACGATGCAGAAGCCGCACCAGGTCGTCCAGAAGTTGAGCAGCACCAGCCTGCCTCTGAAATCGCTTAAGGAGAAGGTCTGGCCGACGGCGTCCTGGAACCGGAAGTCGGGCGCCGGGTCGCCGGACTGGAGGCCCTGGCCGGTATATTCGTCGCAATCTATTATCAAACCCAGCCCGCTTAAATCGGGCTCGCCAGGCACGCTGCCGTTGGGCTCATTACCATTAGGTACGTTTCCGTTGGGCCCGTCGCCGTTACCGTCAACGCCGTCACAGCAGGCAGTGGTCGTCAGCCCGATGACCAGAACCGCCGCCAGCGCTATTATCACCAATACCTTTAATATTCTAACCATAGGTCAACCTCTTTAGTAATTATACCCTTAAACGCTGCCCTAAAACCAGTTCAGGGTGTTGGTCAGGGTGAGTATTCCCACCGTTATCAAGAGCACGCCGCTGACGATATAGCTCCAGGTGGAATAGCGGTGAACGCGCCTTAAGAGGGGGCGGAGGGAATCAAAAGCGATGCCGATGACCAGGAAGGGGATGCCCAGCCCAAGAGAAAAGGTGGCCAGAAGAGAGGCACCGGGTAAGGGTGCTTCTGAACCTAGGGCAAGGGCTAGGGCGCCGGCAAGAAGACCACCAATGCAGGGAGTCCAGGCCAGGGAGAATATGGCGCCGATGAGGAATGAGCGCAGGTAGCCGGTGGTAGCACCCAGGGAGGGCGCCAGCCGCTTTTCGTAGTTCAGCCAGGGGAATCTTACGGAGGCCAACAGAAAGACGCCGAAGGCTATAAGCAAACCGCCGGCTATCTTGAGGATGAGCGAATGAGAGCCGATGGCAAAACCGGCCAGCCCGACCACCGCCCCCAGGGCAGTGAAAACCACGGCAAAGCCAGCAACAAAGCTGAGAGAATGAAAGAATATGGGGAAGCGGCTCCGTCTGGTCTCTGACTCAAGTATTTCGGTGCCACATATGTTAGCCAGGTACACCGGCACTAAAGGCAGCACGCAGGGGGAGAGGAAAGCTAGCAGCCCGGCGCTAAAAGCAACTAAAAGTGGTATCTGTTCCATCTTCTGTCAATGAAACCTTTCTATCAAAAAGACGATTAAACTTAATGCTAACCAATCTGGGCTAAAATAGCAAACTGGTCACATTACCCGGAAAGTTCTATAATAGCCAGGAGAAGAAATGAAGGCATTAAGCTACAGCCAGATTTCCCTGTATCAGAGCTGCCCCTTGTGCTATAAGCTGCAGTACATCGACGGACTGGAGACTAAAGATAAGGGGTATTTCAGCTTCGGCACCACCATGCACGACTGCGCCGAGCGCTTCTTTAAGGTCAAGGTGCCGCCGCCGCCCTCGCTGGAGGAGATGCTCGCCTTTTACGAGCGGAGGTGGCTTTCCGATGGTTATGAGTCAGCCGAGGAGGAAGCCGAATACAAAGCCTACGGGCGGGAGATGCTGGCCAAATTCTGGGAGATTCACCACCCCGATTTCAGGATGCCGATAGCCGTGGAGCATAAGTTCTTTATCGATATCGGTAACATCAAGCTGACGGGCCGAATCGACCGGGTGGATAAGATGGACAGCGGCGGGCTGGCCATTATCGACTATAAGACCAACAAGGAGCTTTTCACCAAGGAATATCTTGATAATGACCTGCAGCTGACCCTCTACCAGCTGGCGGTGGAGCAGTCCTGGTTTTTGCCCGTGGAGAGGCTGACGCTCTATCACTTCAGGTCAAATACGCCCTGCAGCTGCCCGCCCCGGGACGAGGTGCAGCTTGAAGAGGCCAGGAGGCTGGTGCTGGAGGTGGCTGAGGGCATCCAGGCGGGGAATTTTCCCGCCGTCGAGAGCGGGCGCTGCCCCTGTGATTTCCCCGAGCACTGCCCCTATTACAAGCAGAAGTTCGCCCCTGAGCGCGGGGAGACCGACGTCCTCGATGAGGCGGCGGTGGGTGGGGCGGTGGAGCGCTATGTCGCCCTGCAGAAGGAGATAAAGGGGCTGGAATTAGAGCTCGACGAGCTAAAAGCAACGATTGCCGACTTCTGCCAGGCGGAGGGGTTGAACCGCGTCTACGGCACCAACCACGCCCTTACCTACAAGATGGTGGAGAGGGCCGGTTTTAGCGAGGCAGAAGTCAGAGCCCTGCTTGAGCCCGAGGGGCTCTGGCCAAGGGTGCTCGGCTTCGACCAGTATAAGCTCAAGGAGCTTATCAAGGATGAAACGGTTGCCCGTGAGTTGAGACAGAAGCTGGCAGAGCTGAGGCAGGTGGTTTCCGCCAGCCCCCAGCTCTGGGTGAGGCGGCAGGTCGAGGAGAAATAGTATCGGGGAGACGCCTATGATTAGCTACGACGATTTTCTTAAAGTGGATATGAGGGTGGGGAGGGTAACCAAGGTGGAGGACTTCCCCAAGGTGCGCAATCCGTCCTATAAATTCGAGGTCGATTTCGGGGATGAGGTTGGGGTCAAGCGTTCCTGCGCCCAGCTGACCAACTACACCAAGGACGAGCTTACCGGTAGGCAGGTGGTGGCCGTGGTCAACTTCCCGCAAAAGAATATCGCCGGCTTTATCTCCGAGGTGCTTATCCTGGGGGTGGACATGGAGGGTGGGGTGGTATCCCTATTACAGCCCAGGAATGAAGCCATAATCGGGGCCAGGGTCTATTAAAAAATACTTGCATTTTTACCGCCTTCCCTGTATCCTTATAATCAACAAAAGAATAGATGACCGGGGGCGTCCAACTGAGTTGGACAAAACGGATAGCAAGTCGGTGAGATTCCGACGCAGTTCCGCCTGCTGTGACTGATAGTTAATATCAGAAGCCAGAACGCCGAACCCCGGGCATCCTTTAAACCTCCGCGGAGAAAGGGGGTGGGATGGTGCTCAGAGTGTACTGAGGAGTCCCCCTTGACTGTAAGGAGAGGGGGATTATTTTTGCCCAAATATTACCCAAAATACTATTGGAGGTAAGTTTTGATGAAATTCAAGGCAGTGTTTGTTTTTGTCGTCCTGTTAAGTTTGCTAATTGGTATGACTATCGGCTGCAAGGCCGAGTTCGAGCCGGGGACCTATACCGATGATATAGGGCGGGGGGTGACTATAGACGAGGTCCCGCAGCGGATTGTCTGCTTCGGGCCGAGTATCACCGAGGTTGTCTTTGCCCTGGGGCTGGGGGAGCGGGTGGTGGGCGTCGATGACTTTAGCGACTATCCTGAAGCCGCCCAGGAGAAGCCGAAGGTGGGCAGCTCCTTTGCCCCGTCCATAGAGAGCCTGGTGGCACTGGAGCCCGACCTGGTTTTTACGCTGGAGCATGAGCAATTCAATAGTGATCTTGAAGCCCTGGGCATTACCTATTTTGTTTTAAGCCCCGAGGATATCGACGGCATCCTGGCTAACATCGAGCTGGTGGGGGCGATTACCGACAGCATCGATGAAGCCGCCGAGCTTGTTGACAGCATGGAAGACAGCATAGCTAATGTTCTCGACCTGGTGGAGGGGGCTCCCGGTGTCAGCGTTTTCTATATTGTTGATGCCACCGACCCGACCCTGCCTTGGACGGCGGGACCGGGCTCCTTTATCGATACCCTTATTACTATGGCCGGCGGGGAGAATGTTGCCGCTCAATCTTCGGGCGACTGGGTGCAGTTCAGCATTGAGGAGGTAGTCAGCGCCGACCCTGATTTTATTGTAGTTCAGACCATGGTTGGGGGCGTGCCCACGATAATCATAGAGGCGCTGGAAGAGCACCCCATCTGGGGCGGGATGAGCGCCGTTATTCAGGGCAATGTTTTTATCATTGACGGCGACCTGGTGAGCCGCCCCGGACCGAGAATCGTCCAGGGACTGGAGGAGCTGGCCAGAGTTCTCCACCATGAGCTATTTGAGTAGTTCTCGGGCGATTGTTCAAGCACTTGAAGAAAGCGTGAGGCGCAATCTAGGCGATGGCCTTCTCCTCTCAGGGGGGCTGGACACGGCTATAGTCGCTTACCTGGCGGCAAAGTGGAGCCAACCGAGTTGCCTTACCGTGGCGCTGAAAAATGCCCCGGCACCGGATGTTGACTATGCCCAGCTGGTAGCCAGCCGTATGGGGCTTGAGCATTACGTCCACTATTTCGGGCAGGATGAACTGGACGAGGGCATCCGAGCCTCAATCAGGGTTATGAAGTCCTTTGACCCCATGGAAATCCGCAACAGTGCGGCTATCCATGTTGCCCTGAAGGTGGGCAGGGAGAGGGGTATAGCGAGCTTCATGACCGGTGATGGCGGGGACGAGCTTTTTGGCGGCTACAGCTTTCTCTTCGAACTCGGCAGAGAACAGCTGGAGGCGGCGCTGAGAAAGCTATGGGCCGATATGAGGTTTTCTTCAGTATACCTGGCTGAGGCTCTGGGGGTAGAGGCCAGGCTTCCCTTCTTAGACCCGGAGTTTAAGACACTGGCTGC
Source organism: Dehalococcoidia bacterium (assembly GCA_030616265.1). Taxonomy (GTDB): domain Bacteria; phylum Chloroflexota; class Dehalococcoidia; order Dehalococcoidales; family BS750m-G39; genus E44-bin88. Next base: position 1,537 of record JAUWXS010000031.1, on the reverse strand, counting down.
AGGACTGGACGCGGGGCTGAAGGTTAGGAGCGAGGGGGGGCGGGTGTGGGGCAAGTGGATTCTGCGCAAGGCTTTCGAGGATATTATGCCTCGGGAAATAGTGTGGAGGGCCAAGGCGCCTATAGAGGCGGGCACTGGCACCGCCATACTGCCGTCGCTTTTTGATTCCAGAATCTCCGACCCTGAGTTCAGCGAAAAGAAGGCGAGATACTTAGACCAGGACAGGGTTGTTATCAGGAGTAAGGAACACCTTTTCTACTACCAGATTTATAGAGACTTGATGGGCGTGCCTCAGGCGACGGGTAGCGGCGCCAGGAGCTGCCCGGATTGTGGCGCTAATGTTGAGGAGGGGAGCTCGTTTTGCCGGACGTGCGGCGCCTACCCAATATAATTTAATAAAGCAAAGCCCCTGGCTGGGTGGTTGCCCCTTGACAACGGGGGCAGAATATACAGTTTATCATGATAATGGGGGAATAAAACCGGGGGGTTTATAGCGGCCAGCCCAGCCAGTCGAAGACGCCGAGCATCTTTAAGCCCATATAGAGCATGACGGCGATGAAGATATATCTCAACTGCTTGGCGGGCAGTTTGTGGGAGGTTATGGCGCCGAGCTGCGCGGTACCGACGCCGGTAACCGCCAGCAGCGCCCAGGACTCTAGATTGACGTAGCCTATAGAGAAGTCGGGCAGTCCGGGAACGCCGAGGCCGTTGATGAGATAGCCGATAACACCACCAGCGCTGATAAAGAGCATTATGGCTAGAGATGTGGCTACGGCGTTATGCATCTTGAAGCGGAGCGCCAGCACCGTTACTGGAATTATCAGTATGCCGCCGCCGATGCCGAAGACGCCGGATATAAAGCCGATGGGGATGGCCCAGGCTACCCAGAGCCAGGGATTGTCCCTGGGTTCGGCTTCCGTCCGGGACGTCCTGGCGGTAAGCATCCTGATGGCGCTGGCCAGGATAACGGCGCCGAAGGCTATTTTTAGGGCTGTGCCGGGGAGGTGGGTGGACAGAGTAGCCCCGCCAAAGGCAAAAACTAAGCCACAGCCGCCCATGACAAAAGCCGCTCGCCACCACACCGCCCCCTTTTTACTGTGCCTCCAGGCGCCGCTGGCGGCCAGGGGCAGAACGACCAGCAGGCTGGTGCCGAAAGCAAGCTTGATGGCGATATCGGTGGGCAGGCCCATGTTGGTGAAGATCAGGTACTGGACCGGGGTCATGATAAAGGCGCCGCCAAGGCCGAGAAGACCGCTGGCGAAGCCAACGCCGGTGCCGGTTGCCAGCAAGATAATGATATGAGCTATGGTCACGGGTAATCGCCCCTATTGTATCATGTCGGCGGTATTGCGCCAATTGCGGATGGGTCGGCTTGTTGCTATAATACCGCTGTTGGTTGGGGCTGTAGCTCAGCTGGGAGAGCGCCTCCCTTGCACGGAGGAAGTCAGGGGTTCGAGTCCCCTCAGCTCCACCAAGGGTATCAATAGGCAGAACTTCCAACTCTTGCTTAATCTTTCCATCCGGTGGCAGCGGCAGG
>JAUWXS010000134.1 GCA_030616265.1 Dehalococcoidia bacterium | reverse complement strand
GGTGCGGGGGATGGGGGTGGCCGTCATCACCAGGACGTGAGGGTTAAAGCCCTTCTGTCGGAGAGCTGAGCGCTGGGCGACGCCGAAGCGGTGCTGCTCATCGACCACGGCCAGACCCAGGCTCTGGAAGCCGACTTCTTTTTGAATGAGGGCGTGGGTGCCGATAATAATATCTATTTCTCCAGCGCCGATGCGCTGCTGTATTTCTTGCTTCCTTGCCTGTTTCAGGTCACCGATAAGCAGCGCCACCGTAAGCGGGCGGGGTAGAATTCCGGAGTAGCGGCGCAGGTTATCTTCTTCGGCTATTTGCTTGCCGGCCCGGGATAATAGCTGGCAGACGTTGCTGAAGTGCTGCTCAACCAAAATCTCGGTGGGCGCCATGAAAGCCCCCTGGTAGCCGTTGGCGGCGGCAACAAGCAGGGCGGCCGTCGCCACCACCGTCTTGCCGCTGCCTACCTCGCCCTGAAGCAGGCGGGACATCGGTATCGGTTTCTCTAAATCGGCCAAGAGTTCCTTGAGTACCTTTTGCTGGGCAGCGGTCAATTCAAAGGGCAGGGATTTCAGGAAAGTGTCGAGCGGGGCGGGCTGGGGACTGAGGGGATTGCCCGGCTGGCTCTCCTGCCATTCGTGCTTTCTGCCCAGCACCCCCAGTTGCAGGATAAAGAGTTCGTCGAAGGCGAGGCGGTGTCGGGCGTTGTCCTTAGCTGCTTCATCTTCAGGGTAGTGCGCCTGAACGATTGCCTGTGGTAATTCCAGCAGCTTACAGCGTTTTCTCAGCTCGGAGGGCAGAAAGTCCTCCACCTGCCCCGACCACTGGTCGACCACCCCTTTCATCAGCTTCCTGACCTGGCGCGGCTTTAGCCCCTGAGTCAAAGAATAGAGGGGCACCAGGCGCCCGGTATGGACTAGCTCTTTGTCTTCAAGTAATTCCCACTCCGGGGACTCAAAGACGTGCCGCCCGCCGAAGAGGCCCACCCGGCCGCTGATAACAACCCTGGCATTGGTGGGCAGGCTCTTGGCGACATAGGGATTGTTGAACCAGACCGCCCTGACGTTGCCCGTCTCGTCGCCGACAATAGCCTCGGTGCTGCGCCTACCACCCAGCCTGGTCTCCTGAGCCTGCCAGACATTAGCCATGATGGTCTGCTCTTCGCCCTCGGCAAGCTGAGAGATATGTTTCCGCTGGCTGTAATCAAGGTGGCGGTGGGGGAAGAAATAGAGCAGGTCGCGAATAGTTTTTACACCCAGGCGGTTGAACTTAGCCGCCATAGCCGCGCTGACCCCTTTAAGTATGGTGATAGCGGCATCCAGGGAGCCGCCGACTATTTTCTGAGTCTTTGCCGCGGGGCGGCGGGGGGCGGGGGGAGTAACGGTTGGGGGAGGCTTAATCTCGACCTTTTCGGTGGGCATTTCGCCGAGTTCAGCGAGGAAAACAAGTATTTCGTCTATCAAGCGCTGGCGGTGGGGCTGAGTCATCGCGGCATACTTGGAGTCGTCGAGGCGCAGGCGGCGAAACTGGCTCAAAAGTGCGGGGCTGGTTATCGACTCTATGGCCTGACCCGACCAGCGGTGCAGAAACCTGTCCAGACCACCGATGACGGCCGAATCGGTGTAACCCTTTTCCCGCTCCAGTTCCAGAATCTTGCGCAGAGACTCGATATTCAGCGCCAAAGTTCTCTCCCCAGCCGATAGCAAAACTCGCTACCGGTCGCCCAGGATGGCTACCGCCAGGACGTGGGGGCCGACATGCGCCCCGACTGCCGGCGTGACCTTGAAGCGGTAGACGCGCTCTGCGGGAAACTTGGCGTTGAGCCGCTCCACCAGGGCGTCGGCTTCTTCCGGAGTAGTGCCATCCCCTATTGCCATTTCTTCGATACGGGAGAAGCTAGTAGCAAAGTTATAGAGGTTCTCTATCGCCTTGGAGCGGGAGTGCTCCCGACCCACCGGATAAATCTCTCCATCTTTGAGGCAGAGAATGGGGTTTATCTTGAGCATCGACCCCAGCAAAGCCTGGGCGTGGCCGATGCGCCCGCCCCGCCTCAGGTATTTCAGGGTGTCGAAAGCCATGCGCAGGTCCGTGCGGGGGATGTTACGGCGGGCAACCTCTATCACCTCGTCGAGGCTGGCGCCATCTTTAGCCGCCCGAGCCGCCGTGATAACTATCAGCCCCTCAGACATAAGCGCCAAGTTGGAGTCAATCACCTCTACCCGACATTTCTTTTTCATCAAGCCGATAGCCTGCACAGCTACCTCAGGGACAGCACTCAGCTTACGGGAAATAGTAATGACCGAGATTTCATCTGCTTCTTCAGACAGCTTTTCGTAGGCATCGGCAAAGGTCTGCGGCGGCGGCAATGAGGTGGTGTGGTGGACCTTATCCTTGGTTAACCTCTCGTAGAACTGCTCGGTAGTGATGTCAACGCCATCGCGGTAGACCTCTTCGCCAAAGCGAATCAACGACGGAATTACGGTAATCCCCAGTTCCTTAACCACCTGGGCCGG